>CAZWJZ010000039.1:0-23025 GCA_964634665.1 uncultured bacterium
AGTAGGCGGTAGTAAAACACTTTTCACTTTTCACTCCTTGCCCTCATTGCTTGCCCTATTTCCGTATAATGCAGCATGATTAAACTCGAGCGTTTTTCAGAGCGTATTTATTTAACTAATCAGCAGGCTTTAGGCATGTCTGTGCGTGGTGCTGTGATTTTAACTGACACTCATGCCCTTATCTTTGACACACTTGTTTTTCCTAAAGATATGACTGAGATTCAAACCTTATGTGGAGCTAGAAAAATTACGGTTGTTTACTCTCACGCGGATTGGGATCATGTTTGGGGAACCTGCGCACTAAACTATAAAGAAGTCATTGCTCAAGAGAACTGCGCGGAGCGCTTTAAAGACCCAAAAGATGTAACTGAAACCCTAAAGAACTACCAAGAAAAACACCCCGAAGAATTAGCAGATATAAAGCTAATAGCACCCACCAGAACCTTTAAAGATACATTAAAGCTCGAGCTTGGCGATATGACCTTGGAACTTGCGCATTTGGCGGGGCATACGTCAGATTGTTTGGTGATGTTTGTGCCTTTAGAAGGCGTGTTATTTGGTGGTGATACGCTTGAAAACCCTATGCCTATTATTTATGAGGATAGCCCTTTGAGGTCTTGGATTAATAAGTTAGAAGGCTGGGCGGCAGATGAAAGGGTACAAACAGTGATTCCTTGTCACGGTGATTTTGCAGGCAGGAGCGTGCTTGAGAATAACATTAGCTACTTAAATGCCATTCGTAAAGGTGAAACTGTAGATGTAGGTGAACTCGATGCCTTTTACAGCAGCACGCATAAGCAAAACAAAAAACTAGCACCCACACTAAGTTAAGACAAAAAAGATGACGCTGCTTTCTTCTTTCGTAAACCAAGAAATGGTTGCTGTTGCGATGCTAGCTGCCAGCTATCAAAATGGAGACTTTGTTTTATTTGGGATTAGGGTTGATTTTCAGAATGGCGATTTTTGTTGAGTGATTAAAAGGGGCTGGGTTTGCAATTGAAAGACTGTGCTCGTAATCGCTAAAGCCTCTGCAATCATCAGGTACAGCTATAAATTCTTGAATTGCCACATAGCCGTCTTGACAAAGTTCTTCTAGTTCACTCAAATAATCTTGACCACTTAGATAAAGAGCATTGTTAATGCTAACAATGTACCCACCATCACGCACCAAGGGTCTGAGTTTATTGATTAACCTCTTTGTATCTAGTTGTAAATCAAACTGTCCTTTGTCTGTACTTGCAAAAAAAGGTGGATCCAAAATAACAATGTCAAACACTGCTTTGGCCCTGTTAAGGTTTTTGGTTTGAATCCAGAAGTCGCCTATTTTGAAGTCCTTTTTATGAATAGGAAAACCATTTAGGCTACAAGATGTTTTCGCCATGTTTAAAAAGCGTTTGTTAAGGTCTGTTTGAACAACTTGCTTTGCGCCACCTGCAAGGGCTGCAATGCCCAAGCTACCAGTATAGGCAAAGGTATTTAGAACCGTTTTGCCTTTACTATTTTCTTTTAACCAACTTCTTAAATAGCGAGTGTCTATATAGAAGCTAGCATCTTGATTCATAACTAAATCAATAGCGTAACGCGTGCCATTTTCTTTAATCCAAGTATCTGATCTTTCACCGAATAACATGCTGCCTTGACGCAGGCTTGCCTCTTTGGCACGGCGTTCTTTAAGGATGATGCAAGTTACAAAGGGGTATAGTTTTTGAACTAAGCTTTGCAGGTTTGCTAGGTCATCTTCTAAGGCAAGAGCATCTTTATGGTAATGGTGTAAAACTATGCTACGACCATACAAATCAATAACCCAATCAGCTTGCCCTTCTAAAGGTCCGTTGAATAAGCGCACAGCAGATTCATAAGGTTCTTGAATGTAGGATTCTCTGAGTTGCAGTCTTGCTTTAAGATTCGACCATTTGTCTTGAACTGTGTCTTCGGGCTTTTGGCTCACACAGCTAGTGTACTGGATTAATGTTTCCTGCATAAGAAATGGTATTCCTCGTTGTTTAAGTTGCCGGAAAAACGAAACATAGTATTTATTCACGTCTTAGCAAAGTGTGAGTATCTGAAACAAAGAAAAACCCTATCACCGAGTTATAGCTTCATTTCATTCCCTCAAACAACTAAGAAAAGGAACCCCATGAGTAAAGCCGACATCATCTTTAGTAACGCTCGAGCTTTTACTGCTCATGACAGCAAGCCAAAGGCAGATACGGTTGCGGTTAAAGGAAGCAAAATCAACTTTGTAGGTTACTCAAACGGCGTTAGAGGTTCAGATGTCTACATGAATGACAGTCTAAAATCTGCGCCAGAAGTTGTACCCCCAGCAGACGCCACAATCAAATTTGCTTTAACCTGCTCACCTGAATACACAGATTTAGCAAGCAGAGTTTGGACAAGACTCAAACAGTAACTAAAGTTTAAAATTTAGTACTAGAGCTTCCTACACTATATCAAACAAGCTTTGTAGCTCGATTTAATACTCGAAACCTCATAGCCGGACAAAGCATACTTATTGAATTAAGCCCAACTGACACTCACTGGTACACAATCATTTCACCTGAAGAGATAACACTCGAGTAATTCTTTTCTTTGTTTTGGGTTAGACTTATTGCATGACTTTAACGCTTTACCCTGAAGATTTTGTTGTTTGTCAATTGCCTGCCTCTGAACCTATTTTAGCTAGTATGTTTGAGGGTCGGTTTGCTTCGGTTTCTAAAACTGAGGATGAACTTTCGGTTGTTTGTGATGAGCGGTTTGCGCCTCTTAAAGCTAAGGTGGATAAGGGTTGGCGTGCTTTTAAGTTGCACGGGCCGTTTGCGTTTGATGAGATTGGCATTGTTGCTTCTTTGGCGGTACCTTTAGCTGAAGCTGAGGTTGGTATTTTTGTTATTTCTACCTTTGATACAGATTACTTGTTGGTTAAGACAGATCAGCTTTACACGGTTCTGTTGGTACTGCGTGACAAAGGTCATAGTATTTTGGAGGTTTCAGCGTGAGTCGTGAGTTGTTTTCGAGTGGTGCGCCTTGGGAGAGCATTGTGGGGTACTCAAGGGCGGTTAAAGTTGGAAATCATGTGTTTGTGTCTGGTACAACCTCGGTTGATAAAGAGGGTAATGTGGTGGGTAAAGGTAATGCTTATGTGCAGACACAGCAGATTCTAAAGATTATTGCTGAGGCTTTAGAGGCTGCGGGGGCGAGTGTTACTGATGTGGTTCGTACGCGCATGTTTATTACGAATGTGAATGATTGGCAGGCGGTAGGGCGAGCGCATGGTGAGGTTTTTAGGGATGTACGCCCTGCCTCTACACTGCTTGAGGTGAGTGCGCTTATTAATCCTGATTTGCTGGTTGAGATTGAGGTTGATGCGCTTATTGCATAGTTTTCAGTTATCTGCCTAAGGCAAACTCGAGTATTTGTTTTGGGTTCATGTTGGTTCTTATTCGGGGTAGTAAGCGCATGAGGGTGGTGGGGGCAATGCGGTCTCCTGCAAAGACTGCTGCGTAGCTGTTCAGGTTGCTTGTTTCGGCATTTTGGAAGGTTAAGAAGTCTGTTTCTAAGCCTTCGGCTATGCGTTTAACTGAGTAGTTCAGGGATGGTTCTGTAGCAACAATGTACATTTCACCATTTAGGTTAGATAGAAATAGGTTTTTAGCTACGTTTTCTTGAGCAAATAAGTAGTGATTTACGGTCATGGCGCAACTTTCTAAGTATCCTAGGGCTGATTTAGCACCTTGATGTAAATCAACTGTTGTTTCGTTGGGCTTGTAAACAATGAGTCTAGGGTAGATGCTGTCGTTTCTAATCACAGCCCAAAAGGCAACTTCTTTGTTGTTGCTTTCAGCAGAAGCTATTAGCCCAACAGGATTAAGGTTTGGTTTTATGCTGCTTATGAGTTGACTTAAAGAGAGTGTTACATTCTGATGATTTAAGTCACCTGAAAAGGCTTGCTGTCTGTCATACCAGCTTGCAAGTGAGTTCAGCATAGCTTGCCAGACGTGCGGGTCTAAGCTTTCTGCTTGCCATTCTGGGCTTAGTAAGTTGCGTTCAGCTAGCCATTTGGCTACCGGATAAGCATCACTACTTGTATCTAAGCTAAACCAGTCAGGTAGGTTGGTAGTTTGAGGTAAAGCCGGCTCGAGTAAGCTTACTGCTTGTTTTAGATAAACGGCTGCCTCTAAACCTGTTACCGTTTTTGTGAAATCAGACTCAGTTAAACCCATTTGCAATTCACTAAGGCATGACTGAGCTAAGCCAAAACTAGTTAAAAAAAGAAGTACAAAAAAAAGTCGCTGCATAGCTCGAGTTTAGCTTTTTGCTATGCAGCCTAGTGTGAGAATAGTTTTAAGTTGACTTTAGTCTATTCGGCTTTTACGGTGTATCTTGAGCTTGCGCTAGGGCCTGCTTCGCCATCACCTGTTATGACAATAGTGCCACTTGTTGGTGTTTGAAATACCAAATTATAAGCATCATCACGGCCAATTTTTTGATTATCTAGTAACTGATTATTTACAAAAATCTTAATATCAAGATCAATTGCTGTTGAGGCAAGCGTGGCTACATTTATGTTTGTCACTTCACCAAACGGAAAACAATCAATATCATCTAGGGTTTCAATGGCAGCTGTCGTATTAACCTTAGTAACAATTGCTGCACTCTTAAGCGCTAAGTTCGAGCAGTTAGAATCATCAGGTTCAGCACTGTCCTGATAGATATCATCAAATACAAATAGGTCATAGTTTCCACCAACCACGGTGCTTTCAATCTCTAAATAAAAAGTACTGTCGGTATTTTTAACGATAATGCAAGGCCCCCTACAACTAACATTTGTTGTAATCACTTGAGACTCGAGTGCTAAAGAACCAAAGCGCTTTTCAGAAAAATGCGTCTTACTGTTACTACTGGCAATTGCATCTTTATCTTCATCATAAAGCGTAATGCTTAAGTTACTACTTTCTGTGCCTAATTCAAAGTACAGCAAAGGCTGATTCAGGCTATTAGGCACCGTAATTCGATAGATTTTTTTCGAAAAGGCATTAAGAGATTCAGCTGCTATTACAGCATTATCTGCACTAGCAATCGCTGTTACAGGTTCAACAACACTGACATTAGTCGTGGCAGATAAGGGCGTTAAACTTGAGCTTGCGGTTATTTTAAACTCCCCACCAACGGCTGGAGCTGTATAAATACTGCTGGCACCTGTCGTGCTTGAAAGCGTACCAGCAGTAGCAGTCCAGTTAAACGTACCAAGCTCGGCACTGTTTAACACGGTAGCTGTAAGCGTAACGCTTTCATTTGGGCTTAAGGTAACACTCGAGGGGCTTATGCGCACCCGGACAACATCTACCTGAACTTGGCAGGCAGTTGCAAAGACCAAAAGAAGAAAAAGAGGGATGAAACGTTTCATGAGTGACTCCAATATGCTTTAAGTATACGCTTAGGCTTGTCTTTAAAGCTAAGCAGACCTTCATGAAAGCTTAAAAAAGGCGGCTTTTTAGGCCGCCTTTTCGTATGCATTGTGTCTGAATTTTACTCAATTTGAAGTGAATATCGACTTACGTCAGATGCTGCAGCTAAATCTGTACTAGAGAAAATCTTGATGACATTACCTGGACTGACTTCTTGTGTTTGACCCGATGTGATAGTTGCAAAAAGAACTTCACCGTTAAAGATTTGGGCTTGAGGGCTCACCTCATTATTTGCTGCTACAAAACTAAATAAGCCACCGCTGCCAGTAACAACGTAAAAATCAACATCACCAAGAGACTCTAAAGCACCAGCGTCTGCCGTGCTAAGTCCAGTTGCGGTTGATATACTATTGTTGTTAGGTTCCCCTAAATCACGGTAGTTCTCAGCATAGGCGAAAAGGCTTACATTTACAGTTGAAGTGCCTTTATTTTCAACTTTAGCAAAGACCCTTGTTTTACCTGCTGCATCTTGATAAACGCAAGAGCCACGGCAGAATACATTGGTAGAAATAGCACTTGTTTCTAGAGCTGTTGTGCTTAGTGCAGCTGCACCTCTGGCAAATGAATCTTGAGAAACACTTGATGCATAAAGAGTTTTTGTGGCATCAAATACGCTGAGTTCTAAAGCCTTGTCTAGTTCAATAATAAGTGCTTGAGCTGTTGCGTTTGGAACATCAATTTGAAAGACTCGTGATGCGCCACTTGCAAGTGTTGTTGAGGTTATAGCTGTATCTGCACTGCCTTCACCTGAAATACTAACTGTTTCATCGGCAGGTAGTGGGTCAAGAACGGTAACGGTTTCAGTATCTCTAACAGCACCCAAAACTGCAGAAACGCTATAGGTTCCAGCAGCTAAAGGAGCTGTGTAAGTAACTTCAGGACCTGTTGTTGGGTTAAACGAGCCACCTGCGCCCGCGTCACTCCAAGCAATACTGCTATTAGCACCACTGCTAGCTTCGGCTTTAAACACAACCGTTCCGCCAGAATTAACAGTAACTGGACCTGTAGGCTCAGTAATATTCACAGTTGTAACTGAAACGGTAACTTGACAAGAAACCAAAAGACTAAGTAAAGCAATTGTAAAAAGGGTATTGATTCGCTTCATAAACCTCTAAACCTCCCGTAACCAAAATGAATTTCGACATATGGATTTAAGGTTACGCGCTATTGTAACCAGATTAGCTTTCTTAATGCTTACACAGATAGCATTAAGAACAAAGCAAAAAAGGCAACGCGCTTAACTGCATTGCCTTCAAAACAGCGCTTTAAAGAGTTTACTCGAGTGTCATTAAGTAAGGGTAGAGTGCGGGTGCACCTGTGTGTAGCTCTATTTCTAAATCTTCGTATAGTTCTTCTAATTCAGTTACAAAAGCTCGAGCTTTTTCTTCACTAATGTCACTACTGTAGAAAAGAACAGCAATTTCATAGTTATCTGCAATGGGTTCTAATAGAGCTTTTAAGCTGTCTTCTGGACTGTTAGTCGCAACACTTAGAGTATTGTCTTTTAACCCTATGTATTGACCCTCAGTAACATCTACACCGTCTATGCTGGCAGTGCGACTTGCGGTGGTGACTTCTAGGGTTACAGCGTTATCTGCTGCATCTTGCATTTCTTCAATCATGTCTTCAGTACTGGCTGCGTCATTAAAAAGAATCGCGGCGGCTAAACCTTGACCTAAAGTGCGGGTAGGTAGAACTGTTACTTGTTTGTCCTTGACAAGCTCATTTACTCGCTCTGCCGCCATGATAATGTTTTTGTTATTAGGTAAGATAATGATGTTTTCAGCGCCTACACTTCTAACCGCATCAGCAATATCTTGCACGCTAGGGTTATTACTTTGACCGCCCCCAACTACCCTTGCACCTAAGCTTCTAAAGGCTTTGGTTACGCCATAACCATCACTTACAACCACAAGACCTAAATTAGGACTTCCAGCTTCTTTTAGGTCGCCTTGAAGAATCTCGGAGTGCTGCTCGGTCATATCTTCAACTTTGGTTTTAACCATTTTGCCGTAGCGTGCAACCAAGGCTAAAAGCTTTTCAGGTTCTTCAGTATGAATATGACCTTTCACAAAGCCTTCAGCGCCTACCACCAAAAGAGAATCGCCAAAAGCTTTAACAGCCTCTTGAATTTCTTTGGTATCTACAGTGACACCAGAAAGTAAAAATTCAGTGCAAAATCCAAACTCTTCTTCTTCAAAGAGCTCCTGAGCACGCCTTTTAATCACAGGTGCTGCGGGTAAGTCGGTGCCTTCAAAAAAGGCAATAACACCCTCAAGGACACGCAGAAAACCTAAACCACCTGCATCTACAACACCAGCTTGCTTGAGTAACGGAAGCATGTCAGGTGTTTTCTTTAAAGCAACTTGACCGGCATCCCAAGCTTTCTTAAGAACTTGAAGCGGTAACTCAGCACTCTGCTTCGCTACACCTTCAGAAGCAGAGCGAACGACTGTAAGAATAGTGCCCTCAACGGGCTTCATAACTGCAGCGTAAGCAGCTTTTGTTGCACCCTCGAGTGCTGCAATTAGCTCTTTGGCTGTTAAGTTTTTATGCTGCTTAATGCTTTCTGCAAAGCCTTTAAGTACTTGTGACAAAATCACGCCAGAATTACCCCGCGCACCCATGAGAGAACCGTAAGACAAGGCATGCGCAAAGTCAGACATAGTGTCAGGATTATCTTCAGAGAGTTGTCGTCTCACTGATTGCATGGTTAAGTGCATGTTTGTTCCTGTATCTCCATCAGGAACAGGGTAGACATTGAGTGCATTAACCTCATCAACAAAAACACCTAACCAGTCTGTTGCATATTTAAAAGCTTTTGTTAAATCCTCAGCACTCAAATGAATAGGATTAGAAGCAACATTGGTATTAAGAACTTCAGACATTAAGGCACACCTCGCATTTTTAATTAAAGTAAGCATAAAAGCCTCCCAAATTAGGTTTACTCTGTAAGTACTAAAGCTCATTTTACACAAGAAAGCCCTAAGAAACTGTAGACAGGCAAGAAAACCCAGCTCAGCTAGGTAAATCCCAAACTTCAACAAGCAAATCAACCAGATCAACCTCACACTCCGCATGTGAACGCACAAACGCATCCACTCGAGCTAACAAAGACTCGAGCCAGACTGCATCATGACTTATCGCGGTAGCGCCTATGCGCTCCCAATGGTGGGCATTTAGGCCATCTAGGCGGGCTACTGAGACAGGGTAGCGTGTTTTAAGTTTTTCAGTTACAGGGGTAATAATGCTTCGTTTTGCTTTTAGGCTTTTTACCCAAGGCATGCGTAAATCGGCAATATAAACAGCTATATAGATAGGGCTTGTTGGCATTAAGGCTAGTTTAGCAAGTCTGGCTTAAAGATAATAATGTGCTAAAGGCTATTTGAAATTTACTGCAAAGGAATCAAGTCTAAAATGAAGCTCGAGCTTCTTTTAATTCACTTAGACCCACTTGAGAGATAGGTATAAACCTAATGTATAAGTTCAGGGGGGAGACAGTATTTTGGTGGTTAATTTGAAATGCTTTGATCCCTCTCTGGATTTTTGAAAGTCTGGCCAATTTTCCAAGCAATGTGTAGTTAAGTTGCAAAGTCGCTGATACATTTATTTTCAAGAAACGATTTGAAGGAATCTGCGATTTTAGTAACACGTGGTGGATTGCATTCATGGTCATAGTACATTACTGGATATTCACCATCAATTAAGCCATTCGAAAGATCGAATAGTACTTGGTCGCCATCTGCCTCTAAAGAATAATCGGCAAAACACAACATTCCATCTGAAGGAGGAGGCCAATGACCACCGTTTTGCTTAATTCTAGATTTTTGCTGCTCGCTTAATTTTTCCCAAGGCTGAAAAGTGTGGAAAAAAGGATGACTAGAGGTAAATTGTACAGCACCCCCAAAGAGCAACATGCCTTGATGGAAAGATAGAAATTGCTTGTATGTATTTGGTAACTGTATACCTAAAATGGTTTCAAGTTCAGAAATTTCGGCTACCGTAGCAGGTGGTAGTATCTCTTCTGCTTGAGGTAAGAGTTTGGCAAACTTTGGGAAAACAGTTTCAATCATAAGTTGGTAAGACGCTTAACTATGGATTAAACCATGCCAGATACAAAGCCTTCTTTTCGTAAGGCTCTTATTAAATCCATAATGGTGAGTTCATCACCGTCATATTCGACAGATGCTTGACCATCTAACCCAGCACTTACTGATTTAACGCCACTAATAATGAGTAGCGTTTTTTTAACACGGTCAACTTCTGATTGACCTTTTAAGTCTTTTATGCCTAATAGCACGCGTGCCATTTTAGCCTCCTTTTTGTCCTCGTGACCCTAACGTGCGCTCAAAAATGCTTAAGTCTGAAGGATTGTAATCTTTTTCTTGGGCTAACCTTAAAGCGTCCGTGTCGCTTCGCGGCATGAGTAACTGAATGTCATAAACGGCGGCGTCGTAAGCACTTTTGGTTAAGGCATCAAAAAGAGCAGTTCGTGATGCTTTATCATCAGCATGCAGTACGGCAAGTCGGTTCATTTGCAGAACAGGTCTAAAGCCATTCCAAACAGATTGCGCTAGTACAAAACCCGTCATGATTCCAGTTTGTAGACTAGCAAATCCATGACCTGTTCGGGCGTAAAAATTCAGACTTCCTAAGGTCAGCATGGGCTCTACCCCAAATGCGGTAGCGTAGCTACTATCTATGGCTTGTAATTCTTCAAAGTCATCTTGACTTAATGCTCTTATTAAGATGTTCTCTGCCATAAGCCTGATTTTCCTCCTTCTTTACTAAGAAGTTTTAGTTCTTTAATAGTTATGCCTTTGGTAACTGATTTCAGCATGTCGTAAAGGGTGAGTGCAGCTATGCTAGCAGCAGTCATAGCTTCCATTTCTACACCAGTTTTGCCTGTTGTTTTGCACAGCGCACGAAAACGAACTCCCGTTGCTTCTAAGTTTCCTTTTACTTGCACTTTCGTTAAAGGTAGGGGGTGACAAAGCGGAATGAGTTCACTGGTTTTCTTTGCAGCCATAATGCCTGCAAGTTCTGCCACGGCAATAGCATCACCCTTTTTGGCGCTTGCTGATTTTAATTGACGTATAGCTTCTTCGGGCAGCTCAACAAAAGCTTCTGCGACGGCCTCTCGGGCAGTATCTTGCTTAGCAGAGATATCTACCATAAGGGCTTTTCCATTTTCAAAATGAGTTGACATGAAATAACTATACGGTAAGACGGGGGAGAGTGTTTGTAGGGAAAGTGGGTGGTGAGCAATGAGTGGAAAGCAATTGGTGATGAGGGGAGAATAGTGAGTAGAAAGTGAATGCTGCTTAATTAGCTAAGCCAAGCCCTTTTTTACTTAGGACTTGTTCTCCAAGACTCATACCCTGCTTCAACAAAATAAAGACCATGCGGAGCAACGTTTTTTCCAGCACGACTCCGATTTTTAGAAGCAATAATCTCAGGAATAACTTCAGCTTTTAAACTACCGCTACCCACATCAATCAAGGTACCCACTATAGCGCGTACCATATTTCTAAGAAAGCCGTCACCCGCAATATCCAGCATAATATCTCGCTCGTTAGCAATAATGCCACAATGAAAAATGGTTTTAATAGAAGACCTAATCTCTTGCGTAGCAAAAGCCGAAAAATCATGCGTACCCAAAAAAAACTGACTAGCCCTTTGCATAGCAGCAACATCCAAATCTTGCAAAACAGCCAAAACCCTAAACCTATCTAAACTCGAGCTTCTCAAATCATGCCTATAAATACGCATATGGTAGTGGTAGCGCCTATAGAGACAATCGTACTGCGCTTCAAAACTACTACTGACTGGCTCGAGTTTTAAAATGCGTACATCTGCAGGTAGATGAGCGTTGATAGCTCTTAAGAGTTTCTCATGGGGTATGTGACTGGTCGTATCAAAGTGAGCAACCATGCCAAGCGCATGAACACCAGCATCTGTCCGACCTGCTGCCTTTAAGCTCGAGTGTTCTCCGGGTAGTTTTGCTAGGGCTTCTTGTATGACTTTTTGTACTGTGCGTTCGCCTGTTTTACTTTGTATTTGCCAGCCGTAAAAGTGAGTTCCGTCAAATTCTAATGTGAGTTTTAGGCGTCTTTGGGGCACGTTTTTAGTCTGCTTGTTGGGCTAAGCCAGTGATTCTACCTAGATAGGGTATTAAGCATGTGCCAACTAAACCTAAACTTAAGTAGCGTAAGTAAGACCCTAAGGAGCTGCGTTTTATGCTTTCAGGTAGCAGTAAGCTTGATGCTAAAAGTACAGCAAAGGCAAGTACTAAGGCTATTAGGGTTAGGATGATGCGTTTTGTTAGGCTGGGGCTTAGTTTGTGCTCTATGAGTACGGGACCAATGATGAAGGCTGTGGTTGCGCCGAGTATTGTTCCTGAATCTGCAGTTGGGAAGAGCAAGTGAAGGCCGTAGCTAATTAGGAGCGTGGCTATTACGCTTAAAGTTTTTGGGGTTGTTCTTAAGTCACTAAGGTAAGGAAAGGCCCAGTATCCGACAAGGGCAATGACTGCACCCATAATGAAACCTGCCCAAACATCTATAGGAAAGTGAACGCCTAAATAAATGCGACTTAGACCTAATGCGGCTATAAGCAAAATAGCAACAATCCAGAACCAGGTTTTTTGTATATAGAGAGCAGCTAAACTCCAAAAGGTTGCGCCTGCTTGTGCGTGACCACTAGGAAAGCCAGGCCCGAGAGCCGTCTGAACAGCTTCTTCAGAGCGTGCCAAACTGGGGTCTAAAATAAAGGGGCGAGCGGTATCAAAAAAAGCTTTGGCTTGCTGATTTATATAAAAGCTCATTAATAAGGTAATGCCTAAACGCTGACCCATTTTGGGGCTTATGCCTACAAATACAATCATCATAAGAACGATGTAAGCTTGCTCTGAACCTAAATTAGTTAACCAGTACACCATAGTATCAAGAGTGGGTGAAGCAAACGTTTGAAAAGCTTGAATGGTTTCCATAATGCCAATATCTTAACCTTGCGCTCTGCAGCCATGTTAAACTTAAGGTCAAAATACTTTTAGGAGGTCTAGGATGTAAACTCGTTTTGGATTCACTTGGCTTATTGCTCTACTTTTGCTTTTTGTTTTAAGTTCTTGTAATCTTGCTATGCCCACTTTATCATTACCTGATTTGGTAACGGGAGAATGGACGCAGTTAGCGGGTTCTACTGAAACCGTTTGCGCTAACGGCTCTGAGTTTAATTACTTTGGTTATAAAGGTACAGAAAATAAACTTGTCATTGATTTTCAAGGGGGTGGCGCTTGTTGGGATGGACTTACCTGTTCATCTTCTTACGCTGAACCTAATGCCCTTTTGCCAGATGGCGTTTATGTAGATCGTGTTTCTGTTGGTTTAGAGACAGAACCTGCAGGTATTTATGATCATGATCATGCCTTAAATCCTGTAAAAGACTGGTACCACGTTTTTATTCCTTATTGCACAGGTGATTTGCATGTTGGCAATAACAGTGCAAGCTATACAAACCCAATAACCCAACAAGCCTTCACGGTTGAGCACAAAGGCGGGGTCAATGCAGGTTTTGTACTTGACTGGGTGTTTGATAATTTTGAGAGCCCTGAAACTATTTTCATTACGGGTTGTAGTGCGGGTGCTTACGGTGCAGCATTTTGGACGGATAGCATAAAAGCGCAATATCCTGATACGCAGGTTTACCAAATGGGTGATTGTGGTGCGGGTGTTTCGACAGATCAATTTGCTGCCCTATTAAATGCAAGTTGGAACATTAGTGCTACGCTTCCTGATTTAACGTTTGATGCAAATGGAACAACAAACGCTTACATTCAAACAGCAAACAAGTATAAAGATAGCCTGAAAATGGCTCAGTACAATAGCACCTTTGATTCAACCCAGATTGCTTTTACGCTCTAGCAACAGGCAACTTCAACCCTAGCCAAGAAGAGGCAGCACAATTAGCAGGGGCATGGTCTCTAGCTATGCAAACATCTTTGGCTACCATAAGCGCTCAAACTAAGAATTTCTCATCTTTTACCAAAACAGGTCAAAAACACTGCATTATTACTGACAACGAGTTCTACATGGTTGAAGAAAGTGGCGAAACGCTCATTAGCTGGTTAAGTGCTTACTTAAAGGGTGATGATGTGCCTAATATAGCACCAGCACCAGTGGCAGCTACGAACTAACAACATCAAGCTTATGGCTTGACTGCGACCCTATCTTTGTCGTAGTGATTTAACAGAATGGTTTGTACGCCCACGGGCGTACAAACTTTTTTAGTAGTAGCGCGAATGACAGTGCTTTGATTATTGGTAGACGCCCAATAAAATGTGAAAATAGGGTAAAACACTCGAGTTTGTGTTTAAGCCTTGCATAGTGTGGGTGTTCTACGCTAAGATTGTAAGGCTGTGCTGACGCAGGAGTCTTAATTTTAAGGCTGGCTGTGTAGCAAACCAAATTTTTTGCACCTAAGCATTATCTTAGAAATTAAGCAGAACCTTGGAGATATAGAGTCATGAAATATAATAAAGGCGCGATTTTGCGTTCCATTGAGCAACCCTTCATGAAGTCAGAAGTGCCTGATTTTCAAACGGGTGATACGGTAAGAATTGATTACAAAGTGGTTGAAGGTACCCGTAGTCGTATTCAGGCTTATGAGGGTGTTGTTATTGCCAAGAAGAATGGTAAAGGCGCAAGAGCAACGTTTACCGTTCGTAAGATTAGCTTTGGTGAAGGTGTTGAGCGTGTTTTCCCTATGCACTCACCGCTTATTGATAGCATAACGATTGTTCGTCGTGGTCGTGCGCGTCGTTCTAAACTTTATTACTTACGTGACCTTCGTGGTAAAGCCGCTCGTCTTAAGACAGATGTGGCCCGTCAAGAAGCTGATCGTGCAGCTGCGCGTACTGCTAAAGCACAAGCAGAACCTGCTAGCGAATAAATTACTAAATAAAAAAGAGCTGCAATCTTTTTAAAAAGATTGCAGCTCTTTTTTTAGGGTAATAGTTTAGCTACTTGCTTGACTTTTGATGAGAGGTTCTGCCATTGGCTCACGGTATTCTTTGAGATTTGAATTAACTGTTTCAGTAGTGTTGAGTTCACGCTTATCAAAAAAAGCAGTTAAGACATTGTTACCCCTCAATAAATAAGCACCCAATCCAATCAAAATTACAGGCAAAAACCATGTACCCGAAAAGCTCGAGCTTATAATTGCAGTGGCGATTGCGCCTATGGCGGGGTAGATAGCCCAGCGCTTGCCGCCTTCTGGTAGGTAGTAAAGAAAGGCGAAGGTTGCGGCTATGCCTGTAAATAAAATGGGTGGAATGAAAGCATCTAAAAAGGGTAGTTTTTCTCCTATACCCACAATGATTGCTAGGCTGGCCAGTACGCCTGCTGGTATGATTGCCCACCAGTGGTTTTTGTTTCTAAAGTAACTTAGTGCAAATCCTGCACCTAAGACAGCTAAAAAGTATGCACCTGCCATTGCTCCTGATATGGCAGCGACTGCGCTGGCAAAGAAACCAAAGGCAATGAGTAGTGCCCAGATTTGTTTTTGATTGTTTACATAGATGCGGCTAAACAAAAATCCGCCAGTGCTGAGTACTGCTGCGCCAATAATGCCTTCCAGGCCGTTAAATAAGCCAAAGTTTGCAAAAAATACAATGACGCCTAGTGCTATGAGCAGTAGACCTGAATTAGAGGAGTGCCGGTTTGTCATGTTGAGCCTCCGTGTTGTAGTTTCGCTTTTTAGCTTAAGTTAAGAAGGTCTTTAGCCGCATCCTTAGAAAGTTGAGGTAGTGCCTCCACCTTTTGGTTGAGGAGTCAATGCCTTATGATATGTCAAACTAAAAGGGGTGTTATGCCTTGTAAAATCATTGATATAAATACAATTATGGAGTTTTAGATGAGTGAAGACAGAGTTCGACTGTTACTAGTAGATGACCATACGGTTGTAAGGCAAGGCCTCAAAATGGTTTTGGGTTTAGAACCCGACCTAGAAATTGTAGGAGAAGCAGGTAACGGTCAAGAAGCATTAGACGCCATTCCTCTACTAAAACCCGAAGTTGTGCTTATGGATTTACTCATGCCTGTCATGGACGGTGTCACTGCCATTAGAAACATAAAGCAACGCTACCCAGATATTGAAGTGGTTGCCTTAACAAGCGTTCTTGAAGATCGACTTGTTATAGACGCTGTAGAAGCAGGTGCTGCTGGGTATTTACTAAAAGAAACAGGACCAGAAGAGCTGATTGAGGCTATTAAAGCAGCTGCGAAAGGTGAAGTTCGTTTGCACCCTAAAGCTCAGAAGCGCCTTATTCGAGAAGTACGTACCCCTGAAATGCGAGAGTCCTTAACTGAGCGTGAAACAGATACTCTAAGATTAGTTGCTAAAGGCTTATCAAATAAAGAAATTGCCAAAGAACTAGAGGTTTCTGAAGTAACTGTAAAAACCCATGTTTCCAGTGTCTTATCTAAACTCCATTTGTCAAGCCGAACGCAAGCAGCTTTATTTGCCTTAAAAGAAGGAATCGTAGGACTCGAGTAAATGAATAGCATCCCCTTCTGGAATCGCTTGAGTACGCGCTTAGGTCTGCTTATCTTACTGATTGTGCTGGTTCTAGCAGGTGCAACGGCTATTTTGGTTGTGCGGGGCTTTAATGGTTTTAATGTTGCGCAACAAGACGCCTTACAAGCGTTAACTGACGCAGGACTCGAGCCTAACTCTGAACTTAGGGATATTTTGAGTCGCACGGTAGTGAATTTGCTGGCTGTCTTCTTGCTTACGCTGGTGGCTGCAACCGTGTTTAGTCGTAGTTTGCTTACCGAACCTATTAACTCTTTGGTAGACGCAACTCAGCAAATTGCACGCGGTAATTTAGGGGTTACCTTACCTGTCACTTCTGATAGTGAGTTAGGTGCCTTGGCTACTGCGTTTAACCAAATGTCAACCAATTTAGAATCTCGAACCAAAGAACTCGTTGAGGCTAATGAGGCTTTAAAACGAAGTGAAGCGCAGCTTGAACAACGCGTGCAAGAACGCACCACAGAACTCATGGCCCTACTCGAGCTTTCTAATAATATTGCGCTTAGTACCGAGGATATTCCGCTTATTGAGAGTGTGTTTGAAGAACTCAAAGATATAACAGAGTATAAAGCTATTGCTCTTTTTCAGCTAATAGGTAAGACCTTTCAAGAACTTGTACTTAAAGAAGAGCTTAGTATGGTTGAGCAGACTAAAATGCTTGAAGCAGTAGAGCAAAAGAAACCCCTCACGCTCTTATTGAGCGAAAGTAAACAAGTGATTTTTCCAGTGTTTGTGCATAATAAAACAGTGGGTGTGGTGGTACTCGAGCATGCTAAAGATAAGACTTTGACTGAAGAGAAGTTGCGTTTGGTAAATGTTTTTGCGAATCAGGCTGGGGTGGCTATTGAGAATATGCGTCTTTATACGGATGTTCAAGAGAAGGCTGCGTTTGATGAGCGGCAGCATTTGGCACGTGAGCTTCATGATTCGGTGTCGCAGGCTCTTTACAGTATTGTGCTGGGTTCTCACGCTGCTGAAAAGCAGTTAGACCGTGACCCTGAGCAAGCTAGGCAAGCTTTGGATTATGTGCAGGATTTAGCTGAAGCTGGCTTGGCTGAAATGCGCGCGCTTATTTTTGAGTTGCGCCCCGAAGTACTTGAAAAAGAAGGTTTGAGTGCAGCGTTAGCAAAGCAAGTTGAGGCTTTGGAGGTGCGTCATAAACTCAAGGCAGATTTTGAGGGTGACACTGAACCTGAGCTGAGTTTTGCTACTAAGCAGGCTCTCTTTAGAATTGTGCAAGAAGCCCTTCATAATGTGGTTAAGCACGCTAAAGCAGATTACGCTAAGGTTTGCCTTTACTCGTTTGATGATCATGTACGCCTAATTATTGAAGATAACGGTATTGGTTTTGATAGCACGCAAGAATTTACGGGGCATTTGGGCTTAAAAACCATGGCTGAGCGTGCTAGTTCACTTGGGGGTAGCTTGGTTATTGAAAGTTTACAAGGTCAAGGTACGCGTCTTATTGTGAATTTACCAAGGGCTGAAACATGATAAAAGAGTGCTACCAAAAAATTGCCTACGGTCTGGTAGGCTTGGGCTTTTTTATCCTAATTATTAATTCAGGTGTGTTGGCAGCTTTGCCGTCTTTTTTGTGGCTCATGATTATGTTTGCCATTGGGGCTAGTTTTTTAAGGGCTTCAGAAGAAAAACTACTTTATTGGCAGCGACTGTTGGGGTTTGCTGCTATTGGTATTGTTAGCATTATTACTGTATCAAAAGGCGAATTTGCAGGCGCAGCAGCGCTCGGCTTTCCGGCTATTGCCTTTGCTTTAATGTACTTAAATAATAGACGACGGTGGTGGGCCATCATTCCAGCTGGCCTTATGGCTAGCCTAAGTACCTTTTTAATCTTTATAGGCTTGTTCCCGCGCTGGGAAGCCGTACCCATTCTTTTCTTAGGCTTCGCTGCAACCTTTGCCACTATTTATTTGCGAGTTGCTAAACGCTGGGCGCTTTTTCCTGCGGTTCTATTTATCATTTTAACTGTAATCGTTAATGACCCGAGTAACAGCATGCCCGGCTGGTTCCTCCCCTTTACCCTTATCGGGAGTGGCTTAGCGATACTCTGGTGGTGGCAACGAGACTCGAGCTGAGAATTTGTTGCTAGCAAGCTTGGGTGCAAACCTTATAAGATAAAGCTATGTTCCAAGATCCTATTATTCTTGAAGGCAAAGTTGTTCGGTTAGAACCTCTTGAAGACAAACATCTTGATGCACTTGTTGCTATTGCTAAATTAAGCCCAGAAGAATTTAGGTACACTTCTACCCCTATTAATGAAGCGCAAAAGCAGAGTTATTTTAGTTACGCGTTTGCTAATAAAGCTGCTGGTACAACTTACCCTTGGGTCATGCTTGATACGAGCAATAATGACTGTGTAGGTACTACGCGCCTCTATGATGCAAATTGGAGTTACAAGCATTGCACCTTAGGTTATAGCTGGTTTCATACTCGCTTATTTGGTACTGCTTTTAATGTTGAAAGTAAGTACCTCATGCTTAAGTACGCATTTGAAGACCTTGGTCTAATAAGAGTACAAATGAACTCAGATAGCCGTAACGCGCGCTCACAAAAAGCCATTAAAGGACTAGGTGCAACCTATGAAGGAACCTTACGCTCGAGTCAAGTAAATAAAGATGGCTTTGTGCGTGATAATGCTATTTATTCTATTATTGATAGCGAGTGGCCTCGGGTTAAAGAGAACTTAGAGAAGCGTATTGCCAGAAGATTAAGTCCTATTGCGTAATCGTTTTTGTACCTGAATGTTATCTGTTGTGCTTGCTTGCGCTAAACTTTGCTTATGTCTAATCCTTTAGAGCAACCCATAATGTCTTTATTTACGCAGATGCTTGCCATTCCTTCACCCTCAGGCTTTGAAGCAAATATGGCTCACTTTATTTCTGAGCGATTGAGTGACTTAGGCTTTAGTTATGAACAAGACTCGGCAGGCAATGTGCTTGTACGGTTGCCTTCTAAAAAAGAAAATGCCCCGCTCTATGTTTTTGCGGCCCATATGGATGAACTCGGTTTAGTCATAACTAGCATAGCAGAGGATGGAAGTCTAAACGTAAATCGAATTGGTGGCTTGTTCCCTTGGAAATTAGGTGAATGTCCCGTTGAAATACTCACTGAAAAAGAAAGCATCCCTGCAGTTGTTTCAATGGGCACAGGACACGGCGCAAACCCCGACAAAGCACTCGAGTGGTCAGATGTTCGGCTAATTACGGGTTTATCTGTTCAAGAATTAGCAGATGCTGGGGTTCAAGTTGGCTGTGCTGCAGTGCCTATGCAGGCTAATCGAGGGCCTGTGGTACTTGGCAAGGGTGCTGACCCTCTAATTGCGGCATGGACTTTTGATGACCGAATGGGCTGCGGTGTGCTACTCGAGTTACTCAAGAAAATCAAGCAAGATGCTCTTGAGGCTGATTTTTCGCTCATTATTGCCTTTACGACTCAAGAAGAAGTTGGTGGGAATGGTGCGAAGTTTTTATGCCAGCGTGAACAAGTAGATGTGTTTGTTGCGGTTGATGGCTCTCCAATTCCTGCTGGAAGTAATTTGGCTTTAGATGGTCGACCTGCCTTATGGGTAAAAGACCGCTTAGCTTATTATGATGCTGACCTAAATAAAGCTTTTGCACAAGCAGCTGAGCAAGCAGGCACTGGCGTTCAGCTTGTGGTGCATGAGTTTGCTGCGAGTGATGCGAGTTTAGTTAAGTATGCGGGTGGGGCAGGGCGGATTGTTTGTTTTGGTCATGTACGAGCAAATAGTCATGGTTTTGAGGTAGCTCGGTTAACTGTTTTTGATAATATGCTCAACACGCTCGCTACCTTTTTACAAAGCTAATGCGTGCAAGCCAGCTACCAAAATTCAGTTTTTTTGATTAATAATGCCACTACGCTTAGTTGAACAAATACTTAACAAAACTCGACTGCCCTTAGGCTGATGCATAAACTTTAGTTAGCTATTATTCTTGATTTCCTATCTGATTTATAGCTTTTTCATAATCTCATAGGCTTTTAAGATTAAACGCTTGGGTCAATTCTAATACAGCAGAGAGCTAGAGTTTTCTCTATCATTTGTTTAGATATCTAATTGTTTTTTAGATCTAATAGATAGGATTTTATGTTTAGACTTGGTTTGATAATCGTTTTTTTGTTTGCTTTAGGTTTTGCTCAACAGCTTGGGCAGCCTGCACCTGAAGTGACGCTTGTTGATGCTGAGGGTGAGGTTATTCGCTTAAGTGATTTTTTGGGTACGCCTGTTGTGCTTAATGCTTGGGCGAGTTGGTGTGCACCTTGTGTTGAAGAGTTACCCTTGTTTCAGCGTATTTCTGATGAGGTGAATGGTGGGACTGAAATACCTGCACTGCAATTTTTTTTGATTAATAATAATGAAGAGCCTGAGTCAGCGTTGGCTTTTTTGCGAAATGACCTTGGCATTGATTTGCTAACGGGTGTAGACGCAACAAGAGAGCAACGTAACGCTTTTAAAGAGCAAGCTGTTGAGCTTGATAAGACTTTAGATGTGATTAAGAACTACCGTATTAGGGGTATGCCAAGTACTTTTTTTATAGATGCGGATGGGCTTGTGCAGGGTGTGAAGATTGGCTTTATTACACCTGCTGAAACAAGGGCTTTGTTAGCTAGCATTGGGATTGATTGGAATCCTTTAGAAGCTGCTAGTCATACTGAGGGTTCTGATGATGCTGAAGATTAGAAAGGATTACGAATGGCAACTGTAACGCAAAAATTACCTGTCCGTTTACATATTTCACTGCATAGTGCTGCCTTTTTATTGGGTGTAAGCATGGTGTTTATCTCTTTTGGGATTTTGGGTGGCCTCGTTGGAGATTTTTTATTTAGTTTTGGGGATGTAGTTCGCATTATTGCAGGTGCGTTTCTAGTGCTTTTTGGCCTGATTATGCTGAGGGTTTTACCCATCCCTTTCTTACAGCGGGATTTTAGAGCGCATCTTAGTGATAAGCCGTCGGGCTATGCTGGGTCTATCTTAGTCGGTCTTGCCTTTGGTGCAGGTTGGTCACCCTGTATTGGTCCTATTCTTGCTGGCATTATTACAGTGGCAAGTACGCAAGGTTCAGCTCTTCAGGGAGGGATTTTACTTGCGGTTTATTCTTTAGGTTTTGCTATTCCCTTTATGATTGCTGCTCAAGTTTTACCTTCGGTAAGACGGTTAAATAAATACGTTGGCATTATTGAAAAAGTGGGAGGCATTTTACTTATTGTGGTGGGTATTTTGCTTTTAAGTAATGCTGTAAATGCGCTGTCGCCCTATTTGCTTCAGTTTGGCACATTAGAAAGCTTATTAGGTCGGAATCTAGTTATTTTACCGGGTGATAAAATTCCAGCATCCCTTTACCCTCTAGCTTTAGCAGGAGGCACACTTTCCTTTTTATCACCATGTGTTTTACCTATTTTACCTTCGTTTATGGCGTATTTAACGGGTGTAAATGCAGATCAGCTTATGCATAAAAATTAAACACCCAAGAGCTTTAAGTACCAAGTCACTATGTCATTGCCAAAAAAGAGGGCAATAAGACCGCCGATAGCAAGGTAAGGCCCAAAAGGAATAATGCGGTCACCCCCTGCAATGCGGGCGCTAATGCCGCCAATTGCACCAAAGATAAATGATAGCATGAGCGCAGCCAAGAGGTTTTGCCAACCTAGCAATGCACCTAAAACGGCAGCTAATTTAACATCTCCAAAACCCATAGCTACAGGTTCATCATCATCCTCTGCAGGTTCTGGCTCGGGTCGAATCATATCTTTAATCCACCAGTAGAAAGAACCCACAATAGAGACAATGCCAGCTGCTATAAAGGTTCCAGTAATGCCTGTCGTGACCGTTCCAAAAACACCTGTTGTAGAAATAACTAGAGCCACAACCCAAACTATGTACATAGTGAGTTCAGGTAATCTAAGAGTTTTGCGACTGACTAAGTTAATGACTAACGATACAGCAGCGGCAGCTAGACCCCAAACCCAACCGGCAAGCGCGCCAACTACAGCTGCAACATTTACCTGATCCATGCCGAGTGGCCATAAACGTTCTTTAGTATCGGCAAAGCGTCTAACCACCAAACTGCCCACCCTATTAATTAACGCTATGATGCCTGCACCTACCGCTGCACCAAAAAAAGCTTCGCTGAAGCCGGGCAAGCCACTGTTAGCGGTATATAGAAAAGTGCCTAGTAAAGCGATAATGATTGAAGGCAGCGTTAAACTGTCAGGGAGCATGAAAGTGTCAATATCAATCATGGACATCATGAGAACCATAGCTAAGACAATCATTAAGGGTAGAACCGTGTAAGCATAGTCAAATAGAGGCCAGCGCCACGCAACTAAGCCAAACAACATTGCCATGCTCAACTCAATAAGAGGATAACGAACCGAAATGCTTGCCTTACAACTCGAGCATTTTCCTTTTAAAAACAACCATGAAAAAATAGGGATATTTTCAAACCATCTTATTTGATGATTACAGTGAGGACAACTCGAGCCTGGAAAGACAATTGATTTGCCTGCAGGTACTCTGTAAATAACAACATTGGCGAAGCTGCCAATAAGGGCACCCAGTATGCTTAGGCTGATAATGCTAAATAAGGTTGTGCTTGAAATGCTGAACACGAGGAGCAGTATATCGGGCTGGCGTTTGCAGGGTAGCAATTTTTCTCATTCTTATAAGGTATAGTCTTCACGGCATGAAAAAAACTTTTATTAGTCTAGGTATTTCTTTAGTGGCTCTTCTGGGTTGTTTATCGTTTGCTCAGGAGATTCGTATTGCGTTTGTTAACCCTAACGCACTTTTGGCAGCTCATCCTGCGGGTGAAGCAGCAGCGGAGTTGGTACGTCAGCAAGAAGCTGAGCTTTCAGTTCTCATTAGTGACATTCAGGCCTTACAGAGCAAATCTGAAACAGCTGAAGGTTTAACGGCAGATGAGCGCGCAAG
>CAZWJZ010000040.1:0-11142 GCA_964634665.1 uncultured bacterium
GTCCACCCGGCATAATGCTAGGGCCATGACGTGCGCCTTCTTCACCACCAGAAACACCTGTACCAATAAAGCGTAAGCCTTTTTCTTTTAGTTCTTGGGTACGACGAATAGAATCAGGAAAGTTAGAGTTACCCCCATCAATAATAATGTCACCCTCTTCTAAAAAAGGCTCGAGTCCTGCTATTACTTTGTCAACAGCTGCGCCTGCTTTGACCATGAGCATGATGCGGCGGGGGCGTTTGAGGCTTTGTACGAAGTCTTTTAGCTCTGCGAAGCCCTGTACTTTGCTGTTTTTGGCGGTGCTTGCTATAAAGTCAGTCATGACTTCTGTGGTTCGGTTGTAGACGCTTACGGTGTAGCCGTTGTCATTCATGTTCATGACAAGGTTTTGCCCCATAACGGCAAGTCCTATTAAACCTATATCTGCGTTTGCTTCTGACATCTTTTACTCCTTTGGGTTGCTGTTGAGCTTTTTATGTTTCAGGGTTTTAGTGTAGTTCCTGAAAGCTGAGAGGCTGACTAGCTGAGTTGCTGTTCAGCTTCTAATGTTTCAATAATACGCGCAACTATTTTTTCTACTGGTTGGGCTATTGACACAGTGATAGCGTTTTTTGGTGTTTCTAGCGTTTCAAACTGACTTTTTAGCATTTCTGCTTTCATAAAATGCCCTGCTCTGGCTTGCATACGTTCGTTAATAAGGTCAAAGCTTCCATCTAAATGTACAAAAATAACGTTGTCAAGATTGCCTTTTAAAGTGTCACGGTAGCTTTGTTTGAGTGCAGAGCAAGCCAGTGTTAGTGATTTTTCTTTGTTTAGAGTGTCATGGATGAGCTTATGAAGGCGGTCTAACCAGGGTTGTCTGTCAGTATCATTTAAGGGCATACCTTGAGACATTTTTTTTACATTTGCTTCAGGATGAAAATTATCTGCATCAAAGTATTCGCAAGCTAGCTCTTTAGCTAGCAGGTCTGCGACGCTGCTTTTGCCTGAGCCTGAAACTCCCATAATGATAAAGGCTTGTGCTGTCTTGAGCTTCATGGTTTAGGCTCTAACTCGGTAAAGCATTTCACCTGCACGCTCTACTAAAAGTAAGCCTTGATCTTCTTTGTTACGCCAGTCTTCCAAGTTTATGCTGTTAGGGTCACGGTATCCAAGGTTAATGAGTTTGCAAATATCTTCAGGGATTTGGGTGGCTAAGGTAACTTGGATGCGGGGTGTTTCGATGCCATTATCGTACTCACCTTTCCCCTTAACGTGGGTTGAGTGGGCAAGGGTTGTCCAGTGCATGTCTTTAAATTTATCCCACTGTTTTACAAAGTAATCTCGAACATGATAGCCAACAGCCTTTATTTCTTCACCATGAACAATGCTTACCTCTTTTAAGTGAGGTGCGTAAATAATGACTTCACCCCCGTCAGCAATAACGGGTTCGGTTTTGTACATGGCTTTGGCAGCCGTCCAGAGGTCTTCGTACATGGCTGGTGGCATAGACAGTACACTTTTAAAAGCTTTGGGTTTATAGATGATGTTTAGCTCTGCGCTTAAATCAGAAGCTGCTTCCCATGATTCAAGCAAATCACCACAATAAAGCCCGTGCAAGGCTTTGCCTTTCATGACCATTTTTACAGAACTAACAGGCAACTTGTCGGTGACAAATTTTGCACCCTCATGCAGCACGCGCCGAACTGCTGTATCTTTAACACCAATGGTGTCGTAACTCGTCGAAAGTGCACCAAGCCAATGCGTACTATCAATAATTTCATGACCTGCAATACCCGGAAATAAGTATTTAGCACCCCCAGAAAAACCAGCTACTTCATGCGGAAAAACAGGGCCACAAACAAGCAACTGGTCATAGTCAAAAATCATTTTATTTAATTTGATAGGTGTTTCTAGACTTACTAGACCACCTGTCAAAGCAATCATTTTTTCACTAGAAAGCGTACCTACTACGCTTAGTTGATTAGGGTCATCCCAAGCATGATTAAAAACCTCTGATTTAGGAAAACGAGTCTGTCGTTCTTGCTTGGATACACCAACCAGCTTCTCAATGGCTTCATCACTCATAGCACGGTGCGTACCCAAAGCAACTAAGTAATCAAGACGCTTAACCCTAGCCCCAAGTTGCTCATAAAGCAGCTTAAACATAAGGGGAATAGGCGCAGTCCTTGTGCCATCAGGAATAATAACTAAGATGCGCTGCCCATCAAAATGATTACTCGCAAAAGCCTCACTCAGAATAGCTCGAGCTTCACTTTCACTTAGCGTTTTATCTTGATAGCCGTTGCCGTTGATAGGCATTTATAAGCCTCCGAAGGCAGAAAAGCCACCATCTACCGGTACCACAACGCCTGTTACAAATTTACTAGCTTCACTGGCTAACCAGATGGCTGTACCAAGCAGTTCTTCTGATTCACCAAAACGAGCCATAGGTGTGTGATCAATAATTTGCTGACCACGAGGCGTTAAACTGCCATCTTCATTAAGCAAAAAAGAACGGTTTTGCTCACCCACAAAAAACCCTGGGGCAATAGCATTTACCCGTAAACCCTCACCATGCTTTTGGGCTAAATCAACCGCTAACCACTTTGTAAAGTTGTCAATCGCAGCTTTGGCAGCGGCGTAACCAATCACTCGAGTTAAGGGTTTCTGAGCAGCCATAGATGAAATATTAATGATCGAGCCTGAACCTGCTGTTACCATGCTTTCACCAAAAACTTGAGACGGTAACACAGTGCCATTCATATTTAGTTTCATGACATTTGTTAAAGCATCTTGCTCCAACTTAAAAAACGTAAGATCACCAAACACAGTAGCGTTAGGCATGTTACCGCCAGCTGCATTAAGCAAAATATCAACACGACCCGTCTGACTTAACAAAGAAGCTCGAGCTTCTATCAAGCTGTCTTTATTAAGAACATCTGCGGGTAACGCAATGGCTTTTAGACCCTCTTGTTTAAGCTGTTCAGCTACTTCACAGGCAACTGCTTCACGACGACCCAAAATGGCTACCGTAGCGCCAGCCTGTGCTAAGCCTTTAGCCATAGCACCCCCTAAAACACCCGTACCACCCGTAACAACTGCGGTTTTGCCTTCTAACGAAAATAGTTTCATGCGAACTCCAGTATACCTTTAATCACGCCTGTTTCAGCCCTTGTCCAACTTTCAAACTGCTTTACAAGGTCTTCAGGGCTAGCTCGGTGCGTAATCCAAGCTTCAACATCTATTTTGCCAGACTCGAGTGCCTCAATAACCGTTTTGAAGTCTTCATGCGTTGCGTTACGGCTACAGTGAATGCTTAGTTCGCGTGAGTGAAGACTCGGGTTACTAAAGCTAAGCTCATCTTTGGTGTGACCAACAAAAATGATTTGCCCACCATGAGACACGTAATTGATGGCTGACATCATGGCTTTAGCGTTACCTGTGGCATCAAAAACAGTGCTGGGTAAATCGCCTGCCAAAGCTTCTTTTAGGCTTGCTGCCACATCAGTCTTTGCGTTCAGGCTTGTAAAACCAAGAGATTCTACAAAGTTTAAGCGTTCTTCACTTACATCGATCATAAACACTTGTTTTGCGGTTAGTTTCGCAAAGGCAGCAGTACCTAAACCAATAGGTCCAGCACCCACAACAACTACATTTTCGTTAGCTTCTAAACGTGCCCGCCTTACCGCGTGTGCACCAATGGCTAGCATTTCTACTTGAGCAAGCTGATTAACATTTAAATTTGCTTTGTAAAGATTTGCTAAGGGCATAACTATTTGCTCACGCATACCCCCATCAATATGAACGCCAATGACTTGCATATTTGTACAGCAATTACTCTTGCCTCGCCTGCAAGCAATGCAGCTTCCATCTGAAAAGTAAGGATTTACAGCTGCAAAATCGCCAACTGAAATGCCGTAAGTATCAGCTTCGTTACCCACCTTTAAAACCTCTACTGCTAACTCATGCCCAAGGATGCGAGGGAAGCTAAAGAAATTCTGTAAGCCCTTAAAGGCATGCAAATCTGTGCCACAAATACCAACCTTATGAACTTTAACGAGCGCCTCATGTGACTTTATATCTGTTGGTGGACTTGTATCTGTTAGTTGCAACTGAAACGGTTCTACAAGCGTAATCGTTTTCATCTTAATCCTTTAGAAGATAGTTTCTAAGACTAATCATAGCAGCTCTAAAGATCAGCTTGTGGAAGACTTTTGCAGTTGAAGATACGCTCTGTGGCTTAAGGCTTGCCTATATTGACGTGGTGTACTGCCACAAGCCTTAAGAAAAATCGCATAAAACTGGCTAGAGCTGCCAAAGCCAGCTTCAAAAGCTACGTCAAGGATAGGCATGTTTGTTGTGACTAAAAGTC
Organism: uncultured bacterium; assembly: GCA_964634665.1. Lineage (GTDB taxonomy): Bacteria > Deinococcota > Deinococci > Deinococcales > Trueperaceae > JAHEBB01. The sequence goes on from CAZWJZ010000040.1 coordinate 4,355, forward strand.
TTTGTGCATGTGCAATGCGATACTGACTAAGGTATTCGTTAATAGTCATTCCAAAGCTATGTTTAAAAAGTGTGGCGGCGTAGCTGGGATTTAACGAAACAGCCGTCGCTATTATTGTCATAGACAAATGCTCCTGATAATTTTCAGAAATATATTGAGCGATTTGCGCTGCTTTTGAATCAACTTTGACTTGCCTCTTTTGCTTTAAGGTTTTGCTGAGCGCCAAACGTCGCAACCAAGCTTCAAGCTCGAGTTCTACTATGATTGTTGATTCTGAAATGCCATTATGTATGTCCGTTAGCCAGCGATTAAAAATCATGGCATCTAAATCATTAAATGACTCTATGATAGGCTTACCCTGTAAAACTGCTGCCATAAGATGCTCAGGTAAGTCGTAACGTAATACGCTGGCAATAGGTAAGGTTACCCAAGCAATTTCGGTACCTCGTTCACAGGCGATAATTCGATGGGGCATGGTTGCCCAGAACAAGGCAAGTTGCCCGCTTACTAACTTCAGAGTGCTACCACCTAATAAATAGCTCATTGAGCCTTTAAATATAAGGTTCAGCTCGAGTTCTTGATGGCGATGGGCTGCGTCCATAACGCGAACTTCACCTCGGTAAATATCAAATCCAAAGCTATCATTAATCATTTATCCTAAAAATACAGGATAAAATACCCAATAATCAAGAAGAAATCCTAGATTCATTGCTTTATGCTAGCAGTAATAAAAAACATTTGGAGGTTAACTATGAGTGAACGGAAAACGAAATCCGAGCCTGTAACGCTGGTAGATCACCAGCCTTTACCTGCGCCTATAAGTCCAAGCTCGAGTTTTCACTTGAGTGAAGAACAAGTACGTTTTTTTGATGATAACGGTTATCTTGTTTTAAAAAACTGGATTACAGGTGACTTGTTATCACGCTTACAAGCAGCAGGGGATACTTGGATAAGGCAAGGGGAGAGTTTAAGACAAAAGCAGCTTGAAGGAACGCTTTTAACAGAACAAGAACAAGATTTAGCTCGTGATTTAGCCTTTGCAAAACGCACGGATGGCGAAGTCTTTTTTCGAGTAGACTACCTACATAACAAACAAGAAAGCGTCTCACTCGAGCTTTTGGGTAGCCCGCAAGTTTTAGCCGTGGCAGAGTCACTGTGCGGCTCGAATTTTGTACCCACTTATGAAAGTATGGTTTTCAAAAAAGAGGGTGATGGAGAGTCAATACCCTGGCATCAAGATGCAGTTCATACACGCAAGCACCGTGTTTTTAACTTTGACTTATATCTAGATGACTCTAAAAAAGGGTCTGGTGCCTTGCGTGTTGTTCCTAAATCACAACTAGAAATACAAGATGCTTGCAATGTTTCCTTAGAACACGGCTGGGAACTACCGGGGGTGATTCATGTAGAACTCGAGCCGGGTGATGTGCTTTTGCATGATGTTATGGTCCTGCATGGTTCTGAACGTACGTTAGGTAAGTCTTTACGTCGCACAATTTACTATGAGTTTAGAGCAGCCGAAATGATTTTTGATGAAGGCCCTTGGGATGCTGATTGGATTGATAGACGCATGAGACTCCTTCCTGTGGCACTGAAAAAACATGCTGAAAATAATCCTGAAGGGCAAGTGTTTAATTGGCAAGTATCAAGTACGCTTCGCCCCAAACCACTTGGTGATGATGCTACGGAACTCAAAGTTGCGCATACTTGGCATATGTCAGGTAGCTACTGCTCAGCAAGCAGTGAGGTTTATGATGAGGCTATGACAAGATTGCTTTGATTTGTAAGAGCAGTTCCTCGAGTCATATCAGAAAGAGCAATGGGTTTGATTTTACGATCCAACATTGCCATGAGCAAAGTCAGTCTGACTTTGCTCATGGCAATGTTTAAGTAGCGGCTTATACTTATAGCTTTAAGTAGCTGCTAATACTTATAGCTGTTTAACGAATACCTAAACGCTTGGTTTTGTTGTGAAACTGCTAAGCCTCATGAAATAAAGATGCACTTGGGTTTGTTTAACAAGAGACAGATAAACCTAAGCGCATAACTTTAAAAGATTTTAGCGTAGCTCTGCCTCTCCAATAATTGAAGGAAACTGATTACACCAAATAATCACGTGATTTAGCTGACTTAGATCAATACCATCAGGAATCGTAATGCTTTGTGCGCCACTGATGTTAATGCGACCTAAGTCAATAAAGCCAGTTGCCATAGAATCTTCTGCTAACCAAACACTAATATCATTTGTACCGTTTGCCCTGAAATTATCCAAAAGTTCTAAGCTGCGCTCTAAACCTGTTTGCACAACCTGCACGCTACCCCTAGAGTCTAAACTTACTAACTCAGCTGTCAAAATAACTTCGGGTGTAGGAGCTACAGCAGGGATCAGTTCGAGTGTGATTATTGCGGGTGCTGAGTCACCTTTGCCGTCGTTAGCTACAAATTCAAAGCTATCGCTTCCTAGGGCATTGCTATTAGCGGTGTAGCTTAGCATGTCGTTTTGTAGACTACTTAGGCTACCTTGTGTTGGTTGCCGGGTAATTCTGTAGCTTAGTGTATCTAGGTCACTATCGCTGGCGCTTAGCGTTATGTTTAGGCTTGTACCTGCACTAACGCTTAAGCTTTGAGCTGCAGCTACGGGTATATTATTTTCAGGGTCTGGGTTGCTTGGATTAGGGTTTTCAGGTTCCTCAGGCGTCTCTGGAGTGCTGGGTTCTGGTTCTTCGGGTAAAGGGGGCTCCGTTGGGCTACTAGTTGTGCCACTAAAGTCTGCTTTGCCAAATAATTCGCTTACCAGCTCGCACCATATATAAACGTGACTGTAGTCATTAATCTGACTGCCTTCGGGAAGGCTGTACTCTTGAGCATTCTGATTGGCTTTCAAGCTTCCCAAATCGATTACGGAGCTAAGATCAGCTTCATCTTTAACTAACCAAACATGCAAGTCAGGACCTGCTGAAACCTCAAAGTCATCTGCAAAGCGTAGCAGAAAATTACTACCTTGTTGAATAAACTGTGCAGAACCTTTAGCACTGTAATCTACTGTGCCTGTAAAAACAGCTGTTTTGAGGGTAAGCTCGCCAGGTTCAGGCATTGCTTGAGGACTGCTTTGTCCACAAGCTACTAATAATAGGACGAGTGTGAAAAGACTGCTATAACTCAGGAAATCTACGCGGAATCTCATTGTTTGTTCAAGCCCCAATCATAATTAAGATAAGAGATAGTAGTATCACTTGCCTGCAATACCTCAAGGGCATCCCCTTGGGCAAATTGAAGTAAATAGCTCGCTACGCCACCTACGTCGTCAAAGTCAGATTTAAACCAGTCAAAAATTTTACTTATTTGAGCGCTATTGTTTGTTGTATCAAATTTATTGCGGCTAGGATCGTTAACAAAAGCAATAGCCAGCTCGTTGAATTGTTCATCTAAACGGTTTGCCTTAAAGCTTTCATTAAGCAGTTTAGGGCAGCTAATGGATGCGCAATTAATTGCAAAGTGAATACGGGGTTCTCCCAGTTTACGAATAACATCATTTTCAATCTGATCTAAGCTGTAACTCCTTCCCATTACAACATGTTTGACCTCGGTAAAAAAGGAACGCTCAGGAATACCTAAGAATGTCGGACGAATAGTATCAACAGGATAGCGGTCTAAGACTTCGTGTAAAGCAAAGGCATTGTAAGCATTAATCCAGAAAGCAAGCTCCTCAGAGCCTGTTAAGCTTGATGGATCATAGCTTGCCATTTCATCTACAAAGCTTTGCAGTTTGTTTTTATCTGTCTCGTTTGCTGACCAGGTTTCATAATCAATCCAACCGAGCTCTGAGACATAGGTTTTGAGGAGGCTATCAAAATTTGCAGGTGAATAAGCAAAAGCAAAACTAGCCCAAGCCAAGCTAAGAAAAATAAGAAGTTTCATAATAATTTAGTACAACAAATAACTATCACATAAGTATCACAAGCCTAGTTAAACGCTTTAGAGAATTGCTCAAGCCTAGCTAAAGACTCTAGATAATCTTGCTTGCACCTTCACTTGCCTCACGAAAAAAAATGAAGCTCGAGCTTGTTTAGAGTTTTGCCTAAACATAATTTATTAATCAATGGTGAAAAGAATTACGTTGCGACATGCGATAATTGAGTGTATAGTATAGGTCTGAAATTGTTAATTGTAGTTTGAGAGTAATTGTGACTTGTCATTGTGTCATTCTTGCGATCTAGAGTCGTTTAAACCAAAAAGGTGCTATTTTTGGTTTTAGCTGCTCTTAAAGTTCAATTAGCAGCTATTTCATTGCTCACTAAGAGCAGCAACAAGGAGGAAAGATGACCATACGTTCCGAAAAGAATGGCCTTAAGCAGGGGCTAGCTACTGCATTTATGACGGGGGCAAGCCTTTTGGCTTTGGCCACCGGCAGTGTTGTAGCACAAGAGCAAATGCCCCCTGAGCAAAGCATGGCGAGTCTTGAGTATGAACTCATAGGCCGCGATGAACTTTGGACTTACAAGGCGTTAGATAGCTATAGCGAAGCACCTTTTTTAGCTGAAATGGTAGCTGCAGGCACATTGCCCCCAGTGGCTGAGCGTCTGCCATCAGAGCCACTGGTTATGCTAACTGGTGCTATGGTTGATGGCATTGGTGAATATGGTGGTGTTTTCCGCCATGTTATTGGTGGTCGTCCTGAAGGTTGGAACCACTTAGCTGGTCAGCACCAAGGCTGGGGCGGCATTAACATGGTTATGCAAGAGTGCCTTGTACGTACGGGTCCTATGTGGCAGGTTAAAGCTGAAGATTTATCAGGTCCGCTGCCTAACCTTGCTAAATCATGGGAATGGAGCGAAGATAACACCCAACTCACCATGCAGTTAGTTGATGCTAAGTGGTCAGATGGTGATCCTTTTGACTCTGAAGATATACGTTTCTGGTGGGAAGATAACGTTCAAGATGAAAATGTAGCTTCTTGGATGCCACCTCAAGGCATGGGTGAAGGCACTACCTTAGATATTATTGATGCTTATACTATTCGCTTTAACTTCATAGAGCCGCAAGGGCCTGCACGTGTTGAGGCCTTAAGTTATGACACAGGCTGCCCTGGCCCCAGTCATATTCTTATGCAGCATCACCCTAAATATAATGCTGATGCTACCTATGATAGTTACCGTACCGCTCTACCTGCAGATGAGCTCTCTCCGGTAATTATGGGTGCATGGGTACCGGTAGTACACCGCCCTGATGAAATTGTGATTATGCGCCGTAATCCTTACTACTGGAAGGTTGATGAGCAAGGTAACCAGTTACCTTATCTAAACGAAATGCACTTCAAGCTTACCACTTGGTCTGACCGTACAACCCAAGCTGTAGCTGGTACAGGGGACTTTTCAAACATGGAAAACCCCGGCAACTATGTTGAAGCGCTAAGACAGTCACAAAACCCTGATAGCCCAACAACAGCTGCATTCGGTCCTCGAGTTCTCTCCTGGGAATTAGAGTTAAACTTCAGTGAAATGGTTGGCGTTGAAGATGAGATTGATGCTGAATTGCGTACCTTCTTCCGTGACAAAGACTTCCGTGTTGCTTTAAGTCATGCGCTTGACCGTGATGCTATTGGTCAGTCCGTTGCTCGTGGCCCCTTTACCTATCCATATCCTGGTGGTTTCTCAGTAGGCTCGCCATTCTATGATTACGACTCAACTGTTTATTATGGTTTTGATCAAGAAAAAGCCAATACCATGTTGGACGCACTTGGACTTACCGACACTGACGGTAACGGCATTCGCAACTTGCCTGGTACGGGTGCAGACATGGAAATTGACTTAGCCTATGATAATGGTGAAGCCACAGATAAGAAGCAAGTTGATGCTGTTGTACAGATGCTAGGTGAAGTAGGCATTAGCATTTTAGCTCGCCCTCTTGATGATCTTTCGCCTCTGCTAGATAGTGGAAACTTTAACATGGTTCAGCGTCGTCACCACTGGGTCATTCCAACGCGCGCAACCTGCGAATATTTACCTATTTCTGACAATTGCCCAGATTGGCATCCTGTCAACGAAGCTGGTGAGCGTAACCTTTTTGACTGGGAGCAAGAAATGGTAGATGCCATGAACTTAATCCAGCAAACATGGGATCCTGCTGAAGGTGCAGATGCTGCTAAAGTTATTCAGCGCAACTGGACAGAAAATGTCTACACAGTTGGTTTAACGCAAGCACCTGCTGCACTTCTAATTAACAAACGTATTAAGAATGCCCACCCTGGTACACCTGTATTTATGTACAACTGGGCAGAAGATAACATTGTGCGTGAGCGCCTCTGGACAGCTTCAGAAGATCAAATTGACGAACTCCTACCTGGCACTATTCCAGAGTATTAAGCACGTTTGATACTCAAGATCTGGCTCGTTTCAAAACGAGCCAGATCATTCTATTTAGGTTATGATTATTTTACTAAAAATTTATTTTGACAGGAGGTAAAAAAATGGGCGTTTTGATCTTTATGGTTCAGCGCATCCTAGCTATGATTCCCCTACTTATTGGTATTTCCATTGTTGCATTTGCACTTATTTTAGCTGTACCGGGAGATTTTGTTGACGCTTGGGTAAGTCAGGTATCAGCGCAAACAGGGCAGTCACGTGAAGCTTTGGCACCACAGGCTGCCCTGATGCGGGCGCGTCTCGGCTTAGATCAGCCTGCACATATTCAATACTGGATTTGGATTAAAAACATTGTCTTGTCAGGTGATTTTGGTGATAGTTTTGTTCACTCTCGCCCAGTTATTGATCTTGTAGGCTTGCGTTTTT
>CAZWJZ010000040.1:11152-22829 GCA_964634665.1 uncultured bacterium
TGGCGTACCCTGGTGCTTGCTATCGTTACCCTCGTCGTAGGGCAGGTTATTGGAATTTTACTAGGTATCTATGCGGCAAAAAATCAGTATAAATTAGGCGATAACCTTGCCACGCTTTTTGCATTTACGGGTATTATGATACCCAAATTTATTGTATCGCTAATTCTCCTTTATTTTCTTGCGTTTGTCTGGCACTCGCCTTATATAGGCTCGTTTTATTCTCCTGAGTTTCTTTTACAAGAACGCTATACATTCGCTAAAGCTTGGAACTGGTTTTTACATGTCTGGCCAGTACTCTTCATTTCCATATGGGCAGGACAAGCTTACACCCTTAGAATCATGCGCGGAAATTTGCTAGATGTTATGAACATGCAGTACATTGAAACCGCCAAAGCTAAAGGCCTGTCCAGTAATCGTACGCTCTGGAAACATGCAGTTCCAAATGCTCTTCACCCCATAATTATGAATATGGGCGGGCGTTTTGACTACATGATCAAAGGCGAAATTGAAATTGCAATTGTGCTGGGTTTACCAACCATAGGCCCTCTCATTTTAAGCTCTGTTGCAGGGCGAGATATGTACGTCATGTCAGCCATTTTTCTTATAGTAGCTTTTGCAATTGTCATAGGTAACCTTGTTGCAGATTTCTTACTGGCCTTGCTTGACCCGCGGGTAAGGCAAGCATCTATGGCAGGCTCAAGTTAATGGCAGTCAAGAGACCTGAAATTGAGGGGCTAAAGCAAGCCACACTCGAGCCTGCGGTTGTTGGGGCTAATCAGTCTGAATCAGTGACTTCGCTTGATAGGGGTGGTCCTGCTGAGGCAGTTGCTAGTACCTCTTTATCTTATAGCCAACTTGTCATGCGACGTTTTCGCCGAAATGCCTACGGTATGGCAGGTTTTGGTATTTGTATGTTCATTATTGTCATTGCCATTTTTCCTGGGTTTTTAGCACCTTATGGACAGACAACAAGTAATAGTCGGGCTATTTACTCGCCTCCCCAACTTGTCAGGATTATTTCACCTGAAGGTGGATTAAGTCGACCGCATGTACTTGGTTTTACTGAAGAAATGGACATGAATACGTTTGAGATTAGCTTTATACCTGATCCAGGTCAGAGGGCAAACCTTGCTCTTTTTGTTAAAGGTGATGAGTGGAAACTCTTCGGCTTAACATTGGATAGGCATCTTTTTGGTACTACTAGCAGTCAACCGGTTCACATTTTAGGAACAGATGGCTTAGGGCGTGACATTTTTTCAAGAATGATTCACGGCACACGCATTACTTTGTTGATGGGTTTTTTAGTGATGCTTGCATCAGGAATTATTGGCAGTATTGTGGGTGTGAGTTCAGGTTACTTTGGGGGTTTTTACGACTTGTTTGTACAGCGTCTGGTAGAGTTCGTTAAATCTTTCCCTGACCTTCCCTTATATCTTGTGCTTGTTTCATTGTTGCCACGTCGCGCTGACGCTACCTTAGTTTTTATTATGTTTGCTGGTATTCTTGTGCTTTTAGGCTGGGCAGATATTTCTCGTGAACTTCGTGGCAAAGTTATGTCTATGCGAAATCTTGAATATGTCCGCGCTGCTGAAGCCGTAGGTGCAGGCTCAGGGCGAATTTTGTTTCGACACCTCCTACCTAATGTCAGTTCTCATATTATTGTGTGGGCGACCTACGCTTTGCCAAGTGTAATTTTAGTTGAAAGCTTCTTGTCGTTCTTAGGTGTTGGTGTTCAAGCGCCGATGGTTAGTTGGGGTAGTATGCTAAACCAAGTTTTAGATTTTCAAAGCTTTTCGGCTGCACCTTGGATGATGGCGCCGGTTATTATGATTATTCTTTCAGTTTTGGCCTTTAACGCTTTTGGTGATGGTTTGCGAGACGCTATGGATCCGTACTCAAATGTCTAATAAGTCTGTGTCTTCAAGATCTATTGATGATAACGCTCCGCTGCTTGAGGTTAAAAATGTCGAGGTTGATTTTCGCATTGTTGATGGCACCTTAAACGCTGTTAAAGGTAACTCCTTTACTGTGCAAAAGGGTAAAACCTTAGCTTTAGTAGGAGAGAGTGGTTCTGGTAAGTCTGTAACTGCGCGTGCCATTATGCGTATGTTGGCTGATAATGCCATTGTTGGTAAGGGTACATCGGTTGTTTTTAAAGGTCAAGAACTCATGGATTTAACGGAAGCGCAGATGCAAGAAATCCGTGGAGACCGTATTACCATGATTTTTCAAGAGCCTTTAACATCACTTAATCCTATTTATAAGATTGGTGATCAAGTAGCTGAGATTATTTTGAATCATCGTGATGTTTCAAAGGCAGATGCAAAAAAAGAGGTTATACGTCTTTTTAAAGAGGTACAAATTCCTGAGCCTGAGGCGCGATTTACGCAGTATCCGCATCAGCTTTCAGGGGGGCAGCGACAACGCGTCATGATTGCCATGGCACTAGCAAATGAACCTGATTTGCTTATTGCCGATGAGCCAACAACTGCGCTTGATGTTACTGTGCAAGCTGAGATCTTAACCCTTATGAAGCGCCTGCAAGAAAAAATGGGTATGGCAATTTTGCTTATCACTCATGATTTAGGGGTTGTTAGGCAGACGTCTGATTATGTTTGTGTTATGCGTTATGGAGAAATTGTTGAGCATGGCGAAACAAATCAAATATTTGATGATCCTAAACATCCTTACACCAAGCACCTCATTAATTCGGAACCCTCAGGCCATCCTGACCCCTTGCCAGAAGACACTTCAATTATTATGGAGGGGCGTGATGTTCGTAAGGTTTATAAGATTAGGCACGGCAAATTCTGGAACCGAAAAACAATTGACTTGGTTGCTGTTAATGATGTTTCATTAACAGTACATACAGGCGAAACCCTAGGCATTGTTGGTGAAAGTGGCTCAGGTAAATCAACGCTTGGCATGTCACTTATTCGTTTGCAGCCTGTCACGGCCGGCGAAATTGACTTTATGGGTCGTCGTATCGACGCTTTAGATAAACGAGGCATGCGCCCCTTAAGAACAGACATTCAAGTTGTCTTTCAAGATCCGTTTTCATCTCTTAATCCACGCATGATTGTTCGTCAGATTATTGCTGAAGGTCTTGTCGTTAATAATATTGGTAATTCAGATGCCGAGCGGGAACAAATGATTCGCAAAGTACTTGAAGAAGTACAGATGCCAGCTGATGTAATGGATCGCTTTCCACATGAGTTCTCTGGTGGGCAACGGCAACGTATTGCTATTGCGCGCGCTCTAGCATTACAACCGAAATTCATCTTGCTAGACGAACCAACCTCAGCCCTTGATTTGTCAATTCAAGCACAAATTATCGAGCTATTACGTGACCTTCGGCGTAAGCGCGATCTTAGTTACGTGTTTATTAGTCATGATTTAAAGGTAGTTCGAGCTTTATGCCATAACGTGATTGTTATGCAAAATGGCAACGTTGTCGAAATGGGTCGAACTGAAGATGTACTGGTAAATCCTCAAACTGAATACACGCAACGTTTAGTTGATGCAGCTATTAACATTCGTGCCTGAGCTTAATTTGTGAACCAATGGCCCCAATCAATTTTAATTGTGGGAGGCGGTACAGCTGGCTGGCTGTCCGCGCTCATGTTAAGCGCTGAAGCGGAGCGCTTAAAGAAAGCCTGTGATATTACCGTTGTTGAGTCTTCAGAAATTGGAACGGTAGGGGTTGGTGAAGGCACAACTTCGGTTTTTCGTCATTTACTGGCGCACTTAGGCTTAGATGAATTTGAATTTCTACGTGAAACAGGAGCAACTATAAAACTAGGCATACGCCATAAAGACTGGCGAAACATCGGTCATCATTATGACGGACCGCTTGATGTTCCTGAAATGATTGCTGGACCCGGCCTTGATCTTTATGCTGTCAGAGCAGGCAAGGCAATTACCGAAGCGCATCTATTTCAGCACCTCATTAACCAAGCTCGAGCTCCTTTTGCTTATAAAGGTGAAAAGCTAATAGCTGCTGGGCCTTATCATCATGCTTATCATTTTGATCAGTCTCGTACGGGTGCATGGCTGCGAAGTAAAGCCAAAGGCATTAGGGTAATTGATGATAAAGTCAAAAGAGTCAAAATGGGCACGGTAGGTATTGAGTCAATTATTTTAGAAAAAAACAAACCCCTTAAGGCTGAACTGTATGTTGACTGCACAGGCTTTCGTAGCGTACTTATGACTGCACTAGGCGCAAAATGGCTGTCTTATGGCGATACACTACCTGTCAATAGAGCCATGCCTTTCTGGCTCGAGCTTGAAGATGATGAAGAGATTGACCCTGTTACTTTAGCGTGGGCTCAAAAGAATGGTTGGATGTGGAAAATTCCTACTCAAGAGCGTTACGGATGCGGCTATGTCTACTCTGATGCGCATATCAGCCCTGATGAAGCGAAAGCTGAGATTGAGGCTATGCTTGGTCAGTCAATTGAAGCTCGTAATGATATTAAGATTGACTCTGGTCGCATAGAAAATGTATGGATGCGAAATTGTGTTGCTCTTGGCTTAGCGTCATCTTTTCTTGAGCCACTCGAGGCAACCTCAATTCATGGCACTATTGTGCAGCTTATGATGCTGTCAGCAGTTTTAGGGTCAGGCATAGCGGAAGACCAAGAAAAATATAATGAAGCAGTAGCAAGGCAAGTAGATGACTTTCGCGATTTTATAAGGCTTCATTACGTCAGCCAAAGACGAGATAGTGACTTCTGGCAAGATATAGCAGTGTCACACCCACAATCAGTTGATGAGTGGCTAGCTTTTTGCGAAACTCGAGTGCCTCAGCAAGCAGATTTTAAGCCTTTTCCTTTTGGCTTGCCGCATGTGGGTGCAGAGCTTTACTTGCCTATTCTTGATGGCTTAGGTCTTTTAAATAGAGAAGCAGCAAAAGCTATGCTGGCAGATAAACCACAGTTACGCTCGAGTGCCAGAAAAGCACAAGAGCAACTCGTGCAGGAGTACCGCAGCGCAAGTAGAAAATGTATTCCGCATAGAGCTTTTCTGAATAGCTTGTCAGGAACTACTGCTTGATGCTTCTGAAACTAGCTTATGGTGTTTGTGCCTTCACTGGCTTCACAAACGTAAAGTTGGGGTTCTAAGTCTGTTTGCTGTGCATAGCTTTTTGTTACGCTATCCTTAAATGCTTCTGCGTGCTTTATGTGTACCAGTGCCACGGCGCAACCGCCAAAGCCGCCACCTGTCATGCGTGCGCCATAACAACCTTCTTGCTGTCTGGCTATAGTCACCATGGTGTTTAGGGCCTCATTGCTGACTTCAAAGTCATCTCGTAAGCTATTGTGGCTTTCATTCATTAACTGCCCAAGCGTTGCCGCGTCACTTGCCTTCATGGCATCAACAGCTTTTAAAGTGCGAATATCTTCTGTAATGACATGCCTTGCGCGGCGCATAACCACATTACTAAGTTCCTGTTTTTTGACATTAAATTGATCTAAAGTAATATCTCTTAAAGCTTTCACCTTAAAGTGCTTGGCTGCAGCTTCGCACTCAGCACGTCGTTCGTTATAGCCAGAGTCAGTGTGTGAATGGCGAGTCATGGTATCCATAATGACCACTACGGTGTCTTGTGGCAAGGTTACAGGTTCTAAGTCTAAGCTACGACAATCAATTTTTAGTGCGTAACCTTTTTGACCTGAGGCACTAATAAGTTGATCCATAATGCCTGTGTTAGCACCAACCCAGTGGTTCTCGCATTTTTGACCTATTAGTGCCATTTTTTTTGCATCCCAGTCAAAGTCTGAAACTTCATAAAAAGCTCGAGCTGTTGCGAGTTCTAAGCCTGCTGAAGAAGACAAACCTGAGCCTTTTGGAATGTCACCAGTCATGACGCCTTCCCAGCCATTAATTTCGTAGCCTTCTTCTTGCAAAGCCCAAGCTACACCTTTTAAATATTCTTGAAAGCCTTTATCTTTTTCTAGATTGCTTAAATCAAATTCTGCCCATACTTCAAAATCTATAGAGTAGACCCTTAGTAGTTTGTCTTGGCGCGGTCGCAAAGCTATCCAAACGGCACGGTCTATGGCCATAGGCATGACAAAACCATCATTATAGTCGGTGTGTTCACCAATTAGATTTACGCGTCCTGGGCTGCGAACTATTGAGCTTGGCGCTTCAGAAAAGTGTTCTTGGAAATGCTTAGTTACTGTTTGCTGCATATTCATGGGTTCACCGTGCGTGAAGATTTACCAATGATGCCAAAGCTAATTGGGTTTTTGTTCTTCACGATCTACTTTCTTTATAGTGGGTATCTGTTAAGTCTTTTAGTCTCTGGGCGGCCTGTTCTGGTGTTAAATCTCTTTGTGCTTCAGCAAGCCACTCGTAACTTGCTACAAATTTTTGCACGCTGGCACTCCTAAGTAAAGGTGGGTAGTAATGAGCATGAAGCTGCCAATAGTCAAAACCGTCACCAGAGGGCGCATTATGCCAACCAGAGCAATAAGGAAAAGAGGTTTCAAATAAATTGTCAAAACGTGTAAGCATTCTTTTTAGAATGTCAGCCAAAGCATTCCGCTCGTCATTGCTTAAGTCAGAAATGCGCAAAACATGACGTTTAGGTAGCAGCAAGGTTTCAAAAGGCCAGTAAGCCCAGTAAGGCACAACAACTAACCAATGCTCATTCTCAACAACAACGCGTTCTTGTTGCTCAAGCTCGAGCTTGGCATAGTCAATAAGTAGGGGAGAGTTGTGCTTATGGAAATATGCTTTTTGCTGAGTATCTTCTGCTAAAGCTTCATTTGGTAAAAAATCACTTGCCCAAATTTGCCCATGCGGATGCGCGTTGCTAGAACCAACCATCTCGCCTTTGCTTTCAAAAATTTGTACCCACTTATACTCTTGACTAAGTTCGAGAAGCTGTTCAGACCATGTATCAACAACATTGCGCAACGTCACTAAATCCATTTCAGCTAAACTTAAATCATGACGAGGTGAAAAACAAATCACCCGACAGCTACCTGTAACAGGCTCGAGTTCTAAAAGTTTATTTGTGTTGACTGTTTGTTGTGGGCTTTCTGGTAATAAGGCCTGATGGTCGTTAGTGAAAACATAAGTGCTTGTGTATTGCGGGTTGGTTTCACCACTAACCCTTTTATTGCCTGCACATAAGTAACAGCTGGGGTCGTGTTGGAGTCTTTGTTCTGTGTTGCTTTGCTCTGTTTTTCCTTGCCATGGACGTTTGGCACGGTGGGGGGACACTAAGACCCACTTGTTTGTGAGTAGGTTTTTTCGTCTGTGTGGGTGATCATTGGGGTTAAATGACATCTGACCTCTTGAAGTAGTTTAACTTAAGCAGGGTTAAGTCTTTAGAACTTTTAACGTGGGGGTCTTGTATGACTGCATGGGCGGGGCATTGTGTTGTGCTTGCGTGTCTTGTGTTCTGGTTAAGCACTGCGAGACTTTTGGAAGATAAAGTCAGTATCGGTTTTTCTTTGCTTGTTTTACTTTTCAATACAATTAATAAACACTTCACCTGTGAGACATTCTTGCTCTAAGAGGGCTGGCTGGACATTTGTTAATACTAATGTGAAGAAGCCTGTCTTATGGAAAGGATGATTTTTGAATCTTGTTAGCTTGTTAAGAGTAGTTAAGCTTTCTTTTTAGATGGTTTTCCTAACAAAAAGACTAATAAATGAGTTGTTGTAAAAGGTCAGTTGGGGTTGTTTTAACACCATTTCTAATTCCTAATAACTGACCTTTTACATCAAAAAAGCATTACCTTAAGGTATGTTGCACCAAAGCCTTTTCTTGGTTAGTTACGAAAACTCTCAGGCAAGTAGTCACCATGTGCTTCAATTAGATCATCAACCAAATTATGAATCTCGTCAATACTTAATTCAGCAGCGGTATGAGGGTCAAACATGGCAGCGTGATATATATGCTCACGTTTGCCTGTAAGTGCAGCTTCGACCGTTAATGACTGTACATTAATGTTGGTTTGCATAAGAGCCACAAGCTGCGGCGGAAGATTCCCTATTTTTGTTGGCTGAACCCCATTTTTATCAACCACACAAGGCACTTCAACCACACATTCAGGTAGGTTATCAATAAGCCCGTTGTTTTGCACATTGCCATAGACAACACTAGGTTTACCCGTATGTAAAGAATGAATAATGGTTGAGCCATACTCATGACTTTTCTTAACCTCAATGGTACTTTCAGGATGCTCGAGTTCGTCTCTTAAGCTTTCCCAGCCTGCAATTTGTCTTTCACAGCGGCTGATGTATTCATCTAGCGGTATGTGAAATTCGTTAATTAAGTCGTCACGACCATCTTTAATAAACCAAGGTACATATTCACTAAAATGCTCACTTGATTCAGTAACAAAGTAGCCAAGTTTCTCAAACATTTTGTAACGTACCGCGTCACTAAGACCTGTTAGCCCACCGTCACTTCGGTTGCTGCTACCTCGGAAAGGAATTTTGCCGCTTTCAGCTACTTTTCTGATAAGTGGGTATAGGTCTTCACCGTTTCTTTCAAAGTTAAGGTAAAACGCAACATGGTTAATGCCAGCACAGATATAGTTAATTTCTTCAATGGGAACACCAACGTCTTTAGCAAGTTCACTAGCTGTGCCTTGAACACTATGACAAAGACCAACCGTTTTAATGCTAGAGGCGCGGTTCATGGCCCAGCAGTTCATAACCATAGGGTTAACATAATTTAGATGCGTTACATTGGGGCAGAGTTCTTCCATTTCGGCCGTCATGTCAAGAAAAACAGGGATGGTTCGAAGGGCACGCATAATACCACCAATACCTAGTGTATCTGCAATGGTTTGGCGTAAGCCGTATTTTTTAGGAATTTCAAAATCAACCACAGTACTAGGCTTGTAGCCACCAACCTGAAACATACTAATGGCATAATCTGCGCCGTCAAAAGCGTGTTTGCGATCTGTGGTGATTTCAATGGATGGTTTAACCCCTAAATTTTGGGCAATTTTATGTGCAACAATTTCAGAGGTTTTTAAGCGCTCCTCATTAATGTCATAAAGACTTAAGGTTGCATTTGCTAATTCGGGAAAGCTAAGAATATCTCCCATAAGATTCTTTGCAAACACGGTTGACCCTGCGCCGATAAAGGTAATTTTAGGATTTGTCATGCTGACTCCTTTTTAAGATGATTTTAGCGTTGTTTAGACACTGAGGCAAGCGCTCTACTAACGCGTGTTGCTAAAGCGCGTTAGTAACTTATCAGCAGCTGATTTAGCTGTCGAGTACCTTGGATATGTAAGAAATGAGGAGAGATTAAGCTAGAAAGGTAAAAAGGTATTTCAAAATAATAGCAGTTCCTCGACAAGACCTAGAATCTCATTTGGCGCTTCTGTTTTAATGAACTAAGGTATTCCGATAGCATCTGATTCAAGGTATTCCGATAGCATCTGATTCAAGGTCACCCGAGCGATACTTAAATATAAACCTCAAGGCTTTATGCTCTTATAAGTCTTGAGGTTACAGTATTTTTCTATTTAGTTTCTGAGTTCGCTTACGTGAAGCGCTAAGCAAAACTGTTTAGCGCTCTTGATTTATTTCTGCGAGCCTTTCTACAGCACTTAAGTCAGGAAAGCGTATTCGCTCCTCTTCGGTCTGTTGCTGTGTTTGCAAGCGTTTATCTTGCTCTGTGGGTAAGGTGAATTTTTGATCAGCAAATTTCTCTTTTAAGAAACGACCATGAATAAGTAAGCTCTGGGCATCCTCTTGGTAAACATCACCAACAAGATCTTTCATGGTGGTATCTAAAATATCAAGCTGCTCTAACAGAATGTCCTTAGCGGTTTTGCCACCACCCAAGTCATGACTATCTTTAAAGTTATCTGGCAAAGTCATGTATTTATTAAGAGCGTCAGGTAAATACTCTAAAGCAGTGTGACGCACATTATAGGTTTGTTGTGACATGCCAGCACCCATTTCAGTTAGTTGCGGCAGAATAGCTAGTATTGACTTACGTATGCTCTCTACGCGTGCATAGATATCGCCATCAACTTTGTTGCGAATACGGTTCATTAAGCTATCTAAAACATGACCAATATCATCACTTTGCGTTTCAGGTGCACCAAATCGATCATTGAGTTTTTTCAGGTCTTCTGGGACTTGCACCTTTTGATTATTGTACTGACTTTCAATGACACGATCTAAAGTGTCTTCAAGGGTTTCGAGTTGTTTTAAGAGTTCGGTTTCAGAGGTTGCGCCGCTAGCCAAAATGTGATGTTCAGCATAATCTCTGGGTAAACTCAAGTAATGCTGAATGGCTTGCGGAAACCACTCTAAAGAAGAGCGTTTAATGGTCGCCAAGTCTGTATCAAACATGGTACGCCAGCGACTAAGTTTAGGCATGAGTGTGCCCACTTTTTCATCTATACTAATAATTCTTTGGTAAAGCCTGTCACTCACTTTACCTTCAACCGTCTCCATAATATCTTCAAAATCTAAGCGCTGAATATCAACTTTGACTTGGGGTTTATAAACAGGCTTACGGTAATCTTTCTTATAGGTTTTATATTCACGACTAAGATTTTTCTTAGCGTCCTTATATTCTTTTTTGTAACTTTTATAGGTATTTTTAGTACCTTTTTTGAGGCCCTTTAAGGCATCTTCAATTTGATCTTCAATATCAATATCGACCTTAATACGACGATAATCATTATCGTAGAGTTTTTGTTTGGGTAGCATAATGGCTAAGAGCAGATAAAGCCACCATAGGGTTGGAGAGAGAGCCACAAATAGAAAGCGAATAAGCATGCGAACAGGAAAATAATCAAGACCAATAAATCTTGCGATCCCGCTGGCGACTCCCGCGAACCATCTATGTCTCATATTGCGCTGAAGTTTACGTAGCATAAATCTTATTGTAGCAGGATGTTGAAAGCTAAGACGTCAGACTTTTGGATGAAGCAAGTCAGTTTGAAAAGATTCACTTTAGGGATAAAGCTTTTAGTTGCCTCAGAAATTCGTTAGACTGCAAGCTATGAACAGCCTAAACAGCCAAATAACAACGGCAAACAAGCGAGACTGGAAAAAAAAGAGCTGCAGACCTTTATGATGCCAGCTGGCTTCAGCAATTACCCGACTCATTTGTATTACCCCAATACGATGGCTTGTCAATCGCTAACCTGCCTGCAAGCATCGGCAAAACATTAGGCGTAAACGAAGGCTGGTCTAATGATTTACTTGATAAGAGCATACTCGAGTGTTTACCTGAAGCGACTAAGCGGGTTGTGTTTATGGTTGTTGATGGGGTTGCTTGGTCTCGCTTAACGCAGCAGTTAGCAGAAAATGATGCGGGCTTTGCTCGTATTTTTGAAACCCATGGGCTTCACGCAACTTCACTGACATCGGTAGCGCCTAGCACAACTTCTGTGGCAACGACAGTTCTAACTGCTAATGGGGCTATGGCTGCTGAGTTAGGCATGATGGGTTACAGCTATCTTTTAGCTGAACTTGGCTTAGTGGCTAACATGCTTTTTTGGCAACCTGCATGGCAAGCCAATGCTGTTTACGCCTCTTTAGAAACGTGGGGTATTAAACCTGAAACGTTTTTAACTATCCCTTCAGCGGCTCAAGTTTTTAAGCAATCAAGCATAACTAATAGAGTGATTATGCCTGCCATGTATTCAAAAAGTCCTTTATCGCGCATGCAAATG
>CAZWJZ010000041.1:0-14301 GCA_964634665.1 uncultured bacterium
TTTGTCATAATTACGTTAGTCACTTATAGGGTATGATATGCGAGCGAGCTTAGCTCGACACATTTAGGCGGTCTTTATGGGTAATATGCTTAAAGAATTTAGAGATTTTGCTGTTAAAGGGAATATGCTTGATTTGGCAGTGGGTATTGTTATTGGTGCTGCCTTTGGTACCATTGTCAATTCACTTGTGAATGACATTATTATGCCGATTGTTTCTGGTATTTTTCGTATGCCTGATTTTAGTAATTTATTCTTAGTCCTGCGTAATCCAACAGGGGAGGTGTTTACCTCAGTTGAACTCGCTAGAGAAGCAGGTGCTGCTGTTCTAGCTTATGGTTTGTTTATTAATGCCATTATTTCTTTTGGGATTATCGCGTTTGCGTTATTTCTAATTGTAAAAGCTTATAACAACGTTAAAGCCCAAATGCAAAGAGAAGCAGAGGAAGCTCCTGCTGCGCCGAATCCTCAAGAAGTATTGTTAACAGAAATTCGCGATCTGTTAGCCAAGCAAGCTTAATTTGCTGTAATAAAAGATATAAAAAATAAAACATATAAAAAGATGACAAGTTTTGGGGCTTGTCACTTTTTATATGGGAACTGCTTGACAAGCAGGGTTGTGATAAGTCTATAATTTAATATATGAACATATATTCAGGTGTTGAAGTATGAAACCTGTTATTCAAAAGCTAGATGAAGAAACTGCTATTTCGGTCGCAGAATTATTTCGTACGCTAGGCGATAGCGCCAGAATCTTAATTTTGGTAGCGCTAGGTGAAGCAGAGCACAACGTAACAGACTTAGCTGAACACGCAAACCTAAGCGAATCAGCAACCTCGCATCATCTAAGACAGCTAAGACAAATGCGCCTTGTAAAAACACGCAAAGAAGGCCGCTACGTTTACTACAGCTTAGATGATGACCATGTTAAGCAAGTCCTTAGCTGCGGTTTAGAGCATGTTTTACACGGCTAAACTATATGGCGCATAAGCATAATCACGGACACACGCACAGCCACGCCCCCGCCACCTTTGGGCGCGCCTTTGCCATAGGTATAGGTCTAAACACAATTTATGTCATTATTGAAGCCGTTATAGGTATGCGTATTGGCTCTTTAGGTTTAGTCGCAGATGCAGGCCATAACGCCAGTGATGTACTTGCCCTAATCATTGCTTGGGTAGCAAGTCACCTAGCACAACGTAAAGCTAACAATCGCTACACTTACGGTCTAAAACGCTCCCCTATTGTTGCATCTTTAGTAAACGCCTTATTACTCTTTGCCGCCATGGGCATTGTTTTATGGGAGGCCATAGGTCGCTTACAATCCCCCGAACCCATAGCAGGCAGAACCATCATTGCTGTTACCCTCGTGGGGCTAGTCGTTAACTTTGGAACAGCCTTACTTTTTGCCAGAGGCAGCAGTGACGTAAACATTCGCGGTGCTTACCTGCACATGATGGCCGACGGTCTTGTTACGCTAGGCGTACTCATAGCAGGTGTTGCCATTATGTTTACAGGCGCAAACTGGCTTGACCCTGTCATAAGCTTAGTCATAGTTATGGTAATCCTATGGGGAACATGGGGACTATTCAAAGACGCCCTAAATCTATCCTTAGACGCAGTACCTAGCAGCATAAACCTAGACGCAGTTAAAAGCTATCTACAAAGCCTCCCGCAAGTATTAAACGTTCATGACTTACGCATCTGGGGTATGAGTACTACAGAAACCGCCTTAACAGCCCACTTAGTCATGAAAGAAATACCGCAAAGCACCAGCAGCCTACTTCAAGAAGCTACCCAAGGCCTACATGACCACTTCGAAATACGCCACTCAACCCTGCAAGTCGAAGACGAAAGCCTAGCAGGAAACTGCGGAAAATGCTAAAAAACAAGACACTCGAGCTATACTAAAACTCATGACTGAAGATAAGCTTTGGACGTATTTTCGAGAGCTTAATAAAGCCGTTCAGGCGGCCAACAAAGGCGAAATCTCGCCGCCTTTTCAGCAAGGACAATACAGCGTGGTGGCACTGAGCGGTGATATTGAGTTATCAGTTAAAGACATTTCTGAAGAGGATGCCATTTTGATTGCCTCTGAACTCAAAGCAATGGGTGTTGAGGCTAGTATTCAAGCAGATGCCTAAACGCTTTTTGCTCAAAACAAAGCTACAAATGATTTAAAATATAAACAATGCCATAAGCAAAAGCAAAGCCAGCAATAAAGGTTTGTGCAAGTTGAAAAAAAGATGCCTTTTTAGGTTTCATAAGCTCTATAAAAGCACAAGAGCTATAACAAAAATATTATTTTGAAGAATGCTCTCTTCAAACCCTAAGGTAAACGCTCGAGTTTTTCTTTGAGTGCTGGGTAGTCTATCTTTGCGTTGTGACGTTTATCGACAGGTAGCTGCATTTTGTGAACGGCATCTAACTTTGCCCAAGCAAAATCTTTAAGTAAGCCTTGTTCATTAAAAGCTTCATTGCTTTCAATTAAAAGTAAGCGTTTGCCTTTATGCAGCACAACTGCACTGCGTTTTACATAAGCTAAGTGGCTAACTGCGCACTCTAAAGCAAAAGGGTAGAGGGTGCCTTTGTTATCTTGCAAAACTGCGCTACTTCTACCTAGTAACCAAAGCCTATTTTGCCCATCTAAGTAACCCATATCACCAGTACGGTGCCAACGCTGACTTTGGTTTTGGCTTAAGACATTAAATTTTGTTTCTTCATCACCAACGCCATTTAAGTAGCCATGCAAAACATGATCGCCAGAAACAACAATCTCACCTACCTCGCCAGTAGACTGAGTAAGCGTCTTAAAAGCATCTTCGGTTAAATCTAAAGTTTGCCCTAGAGGCTTAATAATGCGCAAGCTAAGCTCAGGCGTAACTAAACCAAGCAACAAGCCTTTGCCCTGCTGCATGGCTTCTTTATCTGCATTACTTAAGTCATGCCAAGCAATATGGGCAATCGGCTCCGCCTCAGTAGAACCATAAACTGCTGTTATGCTGGCCTTAGGAAACAGCGCCTGTGCCCTCGCTTGCAAGCTAGGAAAGACAGGCGCGCCACCCGTAAAAACCTTCTCTAAACACTCGAGCTTGAGCTTATGGGCTTCTGCGTAGTCTATGAGTCTAGCTAAAAAAGCCGGTGAGCTTGATAGCCTTTGGGGTTTGTGTTGCTGTAGTTGCTTAAAAATAACGGAAGCCTTAACACTTCCCACATTACGCAAATCAGCATTAGGAATAAGGCTTGTTAAGCCTGAAGCTAAATTTGCCAGTACAAAAATAGGTAGGGTACTTACATCTGTTTCAGTAGCCTCAAGATGCAAATTTTTAGCCAACGCTTGGTGCTGCGCAATTAAGAAGCCATGACTTCTAACCGCGGCTTTAGGCTGACCTGTACTGCCACTTGTAAAGGTCATGAGGGCAGGTGAATCTGTAGAGCAAGTTGTAATTGAAGTGAGCGGCTCGAGTTCCTTAAAAACTTCCAGTGGCTTGGTATAAGGAATACGAGGCCCAATTGAAATTTTTATAGGAATTTGTCTGAGAGCTTTAGAGACAAAGCGTAAAAGATGTGCCTTGCTGCTAGCCACTAAGGCTTTAGGTGGGTAAAGCTGACAGCAGCGCTCTAAGTGACCTTTTTCTGCTGATGGGTCTATAAAGACAGCTATTAGCCCTAAGCGAAAAAGAGCACTTAGCAAAGCGTAAAGCTCAGCTGACATGGTTTGAAACACCAGCACAGCATCCCCTTTCTTAAGCCCTTCACGCTCTAAGAAATGAGCAATTTGAGCTGCTTGCCTATCTAGTTCAGCAAAGCTAGTGGCACGATCTTTCCCTTTAGGGCTATCAAGAATAGCAATTGAAGAAGCTCGAGCTTGGGCTTGTTCTTGTAAAATGCTAGCTATATTCATAAGCTTTTAGAAAAAAGAGCGTAATGCCTTAACTCTGTTTGTGCATACTTATGACTGAGATTTAACGAAGCATTATCACTATAAATAAGGGCGTGAATGACGTTTTTAAAGCCTAATTTTTGGGCTTTTTGCATGACCAGTTGGGTGAGCGTGCCAGCTAAGCCTTGCCCCATAAAGTCAGGGTCTGTAGCAATGGTTTTAATGATAAACGTATCAATTACTTGTGAGCGTTGTGCTTGGCTTAAATCAGCTAAGGCGAACATGAAGCTCAGTAAGTTCCCCTTTTGTTCAGCCAGCAAAATAAGCCCAGGCTTAATAAAAGGTAGCACTTGCTGGTACTGCGCCATAAATTCACCCTTATCTAGCGAGCTATATAAAAAATTATTAGCAAAACTCTTTAAACTCAAATGATAAATCGCTTCTAAATCTTTACTCAAGTTTTCTTGATTAAGGGTTCTAATTTGAATGCCTTGAGCAGCTAACGCTTCAAGGCGCTTTTCTAAGTCAGGAAAGCTAGGAATATTGCTTTGCAACGCAGAAAGATAGTTCGCCAAAACCCCAAAGCCAGCAGCTTGCCACTGCTTTGGGTAAGCTGCTGGGTTACTAGGTTCAAGAAAAAAAGGAGCTGCGTCACCCTGTGTAACAAAACGATAGTTCCGCCAAGTACTACCGTCCATAGGACCAACAGCCAGCGTGCAGCCCTGCGCTTTTAAATGATTTGTAGCAAACTCGAGTAGTTGCTTAGCAGCAGCGTCTGTCTGTGCAGCGTAGTGCCCAATTAAGCCAAGGCTGTGTTCTAAATAAGCAGGCGTAGCTTGCCACCACAAGGAGCATCGTGCAACAGCTTCATTATTTTCCAAGAGAACAAGATGGACATCTACCTTATGAAGCTCGAGTTGCTCTTTGAGAAAGCCGTCATAAAGGGGTGACGTTTCAAAGTCAGGCATAGCTGCAGAGCTTTTATAGTGTTTTATAGTCATAAGAAAAATAAAGGAATGATGCCTAAAAGCGAACTAGCTGCGGCAATTCCTCCCTGCCAGCGCCAGCGCACCATGTCACTGGGGTTTCGTTTAACTTCGGGTTGAATGTAGTAAAAAACAAAGGCCGCTAAGCTTATGATGATAAAGGCATTTAGCAAAATAAGACCATTTTGCCACTGAAATCCCTGCCAGATATAAAAGATAAAAGGAATGACAAGCCAAGCAAAAATGATGCTCTGCCAGATTAAAAAAGAGCGTATTTTAAAAGCCATGTTCTCTTCAGCTCGAGCTACGCCCACAATTGCCAAGTAAGCACTAAAGGAAAGCATGTAGGGCAGTATGAGCTTAGGCATAGTAAGCGCATCTGCAAATAAAAGCCAAATAAGCCCTGCTGCCGTGACACTTAAGACAGAATAAACGGTTATTGGCACAGCTCTTGTTTCTTTGGTTTTGCTGCTAAGCTGCGCTTTTGGCAAGATGACACGATAGCTTAAAAAAAAGGTGATGGGTGCCAGTAACCAAAGCCAACCTCCTGTTGCCCAAATAAGATAGCCGATAATAGCAGCAGCCATAACACCTGTTGAGTCAAAGACAACAGGTTGTCTTGCAATAATAATGAGCAAAAGCAAACCTAAAATAAAACTTAAATTAGCCAGTAATTGCGCTTCATTCATAAGAATGAGATTGCTTAACAGCAAAAAACTGGCTAAAGGAATAAATAAATTATCAAGCCCAGCCCAAGATACAGCTTCGAGCATCATGACGAGTAAACCTAAAATAAAGGCAATCAAAATGCTCTCGAGCCTGCCAATATCTGTAAAGATAAGTAAGCTTAAAAGCACACTGTTAAAAGTAACGGCCAAAAAAGCAATAGACCCTTCAACGCTCTTCGTACCCTCAGCTGCCTGATAATGCAAAGAGCCGTAACGTAAACCAATAAGCGCAGCCGTAGCATCTGCAAGTGTCAAAATAAGAATAGGAATGCAATATAAAATAGCGTTTGCCTTAGCAAGCACAAACACCGTAGCAACCGCTAAAGGAAACGCCAAATCACCATAAGAACTGCGTTTTACAGCATGCAAAACCTGACCTAAGTCATCTTTTAATTTAGAGTGCTTAAGTCCAAACAAAGCTAGCGCTGTAAGTAAAGCCAAACTCACAACAGGCCAGTTTTTTGTAAATAACCACGGTAAATTCAGGGTAACCAAACCCATAATGACATGCATAAGTTTACGGCTTACCTCAGCATCTAAATCAAACCGTTTTTGTAAAACCCGTAAGCCAAGCATAAGCCCGCCCAGCATGCCTGCAATAAAAAGCATTGCCAAATACGGATTCATCCCTTAACTTCCTCAAGGACAAAACGACTGTAAAAAAAAGCCTTATCTTGCAAAAAGAGTGACTTTGCTAAGCTATCAAGCGGCTCGAGTGTATCTTTTAAACTGTCAGGACGACTTCTGGGTACCAGCATATTCCAGTAAGCCAAACGCCCAGATGCCTCGGAAGCGTTAGCAAGTGTTAACAGTAGATGTTCTGTATTTGCTTCAGACATATATTCAAAAATATCACTTAAGTTAAAGCGCTGCACTTTAGTCGGGTTATCTTTTAAGTAGTCTTCGACAGCTTGCTCGCGCCACTCGAGCTTATCAATATTTGCTCTTATACTGTCAAAATGCTCAGCACGTAAAGCGTAAGGCAAAGCCGTTTGGTGAGTACCCGTGAGTATCCACTGCAAGTAAGGGTTCTTGCTAGGGTCAAGCTCGGTTAAGGCGTACTCAGCGCGCGTCAAAATGCGCTTAGCAACGCTACCTTCAACATACTTAAAGAACTCAGGGTCACGCCCCCGACGCCCCATCACAAAACGTGAAAAAAAGATGCGAAATAAACCCTGCCAGCGCCAATTATCCCAATTTGAACTATAAAACTGCTGGCGCTCTAGCTTGCTTTTAGGATCAAGCAAAGCCTGAACTGTTTTTTGCCTATGAATAAGTGGTAAAACACGCTTACGAAAAAGAGCAAAGTAAGCTTCAAATTTACCCGCACTCCCTATACCCGCTTCAATTGCGTCCTCTTTAGCATCCCAAAAAGCTCTAACATCGTTACTCAACAACAAACGACAACGCTTATAAAGCTCGAGTCTTCGCTTGCTTGCTCTAGACCCCATAAGCTCAAGTAACTCAGCATGCTCGAGTTCTTTATAGGCAGCCACGCGCAGTTCTAGACACGCGAGTTGTGTTTTGCTTAAGTCAAGCGCTATAACTCGAGCTGGGTTTTGGCTGAGCATGGCTAAACTGTTATCACCTGCAGAGGCTATAGATAGGCAGGTATCACCCTTTTGAATGTTTAGGCCTTGCAGTAAGATATCGGCGTCTTCCCAGCATTGTGCGTAGCGTATAAAGTCAAAGGCAGCGCGTTCCGTAATCTCACTCATGTTCAGTTGACTCTTTATCTACATTAAGTTTTTTTATGATGCCGGTGGTGCCGTCAAATTCAACCAAGTCACCTGTGTTTAACCACTGCGTGACATTAGCTATTGAAACAATGGCAGGGATATTCATTTCTCTAGCTACAATAGCAGAGTGAGACAACAAACTACCCCGCTCAACCAGTAAGCCTGAAGCTGCCGGAAAAAGCATAATCCAACCAGGGTCAGTTTGTTTGGCAACCAAAATGTCACCCACTTGCATGTTGGCGTTCCGAGGGTCAGTCACAACTGTGACACGCCCACGAACAACGCCCGGGCAGCAAGCCAACCCTTTACGTGAATCACCAGATAAATCAATAGGCTCAGCCGCTTTGTTTGTCTTAAAGCTATTACCCTGATAAACAATGCCGCGCGTCTCAAAGCGCTCATCTGGTGCAGTTTGCTCACGGTAGGCTTCAAACTCGGTTTTTCTAAGTGCCACTAGCCCCTTAATATTTGTCAGTGTAGAGCTGCCTTCAAGCAAACCCAAAGCCTCAGAAACCTCAAGATAAAAAATATCGCGAGCATCCTCAAGCAAGTTAAGCGCATAGTAGCGTTTACCCAAAGCTAAGAACAGCTTACGAATACGCCCAAATAATCTTGTGCGCTCAAACCTTAAATTCTCACGGTCCCGCACTCGAGCTCGAGCTTGGCCTAATACCCAATTAAAGATGCGTCTACGTAGCGGGTTTTTAATGAGCGTTTTAATTTGCTGCTCTGCCTGCTCACGTAAATTCAGCTCTGCAGTTTCAGGCGTGCTTAATCTTTCAGGATGCACTGCCAAATTACCCACTGACCTTAAAAGGAGCGTTGGGTCATCACTTAGGGTGGCACTTTCAAGCTTGAGTTCTTCTAAACAACGATCCCCAAATTTAGCAAGATAAGCCTCATAAGCTTCTTTAAACTCAAGAGGCATAGCTGCGTGAATAGTGTTTAAAGAAGAAAAGCGCAAGTGACTAACAAAGTCAGCATGGGGCGCTGCCAAAAGGGCCATGGCTTTAACCCGCTTAGCCGGCTCAGTACTAATCATGCCACCTTCAGATGCAACTAAAGTATTTTGTAAACTGCCATCACTATCTTGCGCCCAAGAGCTACACAGTTTAGACAAAAGACCATAAAAAATCATGGCAAAAAAATCATTCACCAAAGGCGCATCCCAGTTTTTTAAGAGTTTAGCCTCTAAATCATGATAATGCGCAGCTAATTCATCTGCCCGCATATGCTCAAGAGAAACGGTAGGCAAAGCAAGCGCAGACTCGAGTCTAGCGTAAAATGCTGTGATGCCTCTTGGCAGTTTCTGATTTGCTCTTATAAGTCCAAAAACAGCAAGCATGACATCCCAAGCTTCTCTTAATTTTGAAGAGGATGTTGTTTTAAGAGAAGCTAGCACTTCAGGGGGTAAGCCTTCTTTAACGCCCATCATTTGTTCCATAAAAGCTTGATTTAAGTTAAAGCCTGGCAGGGTTGCTAAAAGCTTATACCAAGATAACAAATTATAATAAATGCGTCCCTGAATAAGCCCTAACATATGCTTAAAAGTATTTTCTTGCTCGAGTCGCTTTTGTTTGGATACTCCCAGTATGCGCAAGAGCTCTCGGTACACTCCTTCATAAGCGTAAAGTGTAAAACTAAAGGTAAGTGGGGTTGTAACACCACCATAACTCTCAACAATATTACTATTATCCCAAATGCCTAACAGACCATCAGGGTCAGCAGTTGAAAAGAGCGAGGTAATCGGTCTAGATTGCAGTAAGAAAAGCTTGCCATCTTGCATAGCCCATTCAATATCTTGAGGACGACCAAAATACTCACTTGCCTTATTTACAAGCAAAGCCACCTCTTTAGCCTGAGCCTCTGTTAAGGCAGGCTTATCTCGCTTGTCAACAGTAACAGCCTGCTGACTAACGCCTTCAAGACTCGCAGCATCCTGCCTATGAGCTATATCTTTATGAGCAATTTCTTGACTGAGCAGCTTAGCAGCATTATCAAGATAATAAGTATCCGCATTAGCTTCACCAGAAACAAGTGCAGTACCCAAACCATAAACTGCAGATACCAGCTTGACAGCACGCCTAGCTGTAACAGGGTCAGCAGCAAACGCAACCCCAGACACATCCGCATTAACCATAACTTGTAGCAAAACACTAGGCGCCGTAGGCAAAAGCTCTAAACCAGACTCTTGACGGTAAAACAAAACACGCTCACTAAAACCAGAACGCCACACATCAAGCACTCGAGCCGCAATATCATCTTTAGAAACAAACAAAAAGCTATCTAACTGCCCTGCAAAGGAGTGTTCACTACCATCTTCATCAGAAGCAGAAGAACGAACAGCAAACAGACTTCTGTCATCAAACACTTTGAGCGCTTCTTGTAAAGATAAGTTAAGATCATCAGCTAAATAAATATCTTGTAACAGTTGCCCAATGATAAGTGGGTCTTTGCTTGCAGCTAAACGCTCTTTTTGAGAAGCTGACAAGCTAAGCTCAAACGCTTCAGGTGACAGTAGCAAAAACTCAGGAATGCAAAAGCCAGCCTGACTCAGCGCGGCTAAAGCGCTTGCCTTGCCTCCAAAGAAGTGCGCAGACTCAGGATAATCTTGCTGACTTAAAATAAGCTTTTTAGCGCTACTCATGCTTGCCAAACCCTCCAAACCAAAGGCAGAATACCCACACTCAAGTAAATCAAAAGTGTCCAAATGCCAGAGAACAGCTCGAGTGTTTTGCCCATACCAGCTTTAGCTGTCTGAAAGCGTTTGAGTAAAAAAAGACCGCTTGCTAGTAGAATAACAAGAACTAAGCTGACAGGACCAAGAACATTAATCTGAATGGCTGCCAAAACAGCCAGCAGTGAAGTTGCAAGCATAGCGCTAAGCCATAAAATGCTGGCACGCCGAACCCCAAAAAGAGCTGTGTAAGTTTCAACACCTTCCTCTTCATCTTCAGGAGCACGCAACTTACGACCCACCTCAACGACTACACCATTAAAAAAACTAAGCAGCAAAAACCACACTAAGCCGTTAGTCGGTTTGGCTGCGTCTGCCACTAGCCAGTCACAAGCTGTCGCGTAAAGATCAATAAGCGGCATAATAAGCATGTGCGAAGCAAGATATAAAAGCGGTCTAGCCTTAAGCCAACGCGACACAAAAAACTCATTAGACATTAAAAACCAAAACGCCCAAACCAAAGCCAGTAAAAAAATAAGTTGAGGCTCGAGCCACCATGCTAAAGCTAGCTGAATGACCAGACTAACGCCAGCCAAAACCCCTAATTCACGCCTTGTAACTAAGCCCCTTGGTACAGGTCTATAAGGGCGGTACTTTAAATCCTCTTCAAAATCTTTAAATTCATCTGCCACACGCAATTCAAAAAAGAACAATAAGCAAGATAAAAATGCCACCAGCGTTACTGCCAAACTAGGTAACTGCAGATTGCCCCTAAGCAAGCTCGAGTAACTCACCGCAGATAAGCTAAAGACAAAAATTAAGGTGGCATTTAAGCTAAGCGGAAAGCGCTCCTTTTGATACGTCCACCAGCGAGACATAGTTACTTTTTGCCTCTTGCAAGGCGTTTATGTGCCTTACCAAAATCACCAGCGCATAAAGCGCCCACAATAGATAACTCACCTGCAAGCGCAAGCCCAGCGCAAACTTCAGCAAAAGCCCTAGCCTTACCACTACCCGACAAGCCCAAAATATCTAAACAAGCTTTCTGACTAGGTAGCAAAGTACCCCCACCCACCGTACCCACAATAAGATTAGGCAGCGTAACCGAAGCGTAAAGATCACCCTCATCGCTAAGCTCGAGTCTGGTAACCCCAATGGCTGATTCAGATACGCAAGCGGCATCTTGACCACAAGCAATATAGAGTGCAGCTAAACCATTAGCATAATGCCCTTGAACGCCAATAGTGCCACTCAGCACGCCACCCATAGAAGACATACGGCAGTAGGTTGCCATGTCAGAGGCAGTTGTGCCTAAAGTTTTTTTGATTAAGTCAGCTTTTATGCGCACTTCAGCAGTTACTTTTTTGCCGCGTACTGACATAAAAGATTGTGAACTTGCTTTTTTATCACCCGATAAATTAGCTTCTAAAAAACAGTGCTTAATAGCAATAGGAGAATGCGCCTTTATATAAGCCAAAATAGCTTCCGTGGCAATCGTGACCATATTTTGCCCTGCTGCGTCACCTGTACTGAACTCAAAACGAATATAAACATGGTTGCCTTCAACCGTAAAATGTGCCGCTATAAGCTTGCCAAAACGCGTTGTGCTTTCAGCAAGTTCCTTAAATTTAGCTTGCTGTGATACCGCCCAGCGAATAAACTCACCGACATCAATTAAAGTTTCAAAAATAAAGCCAGGTGCGCGACTTACACCCTCACTTAAAATTAAGGTTGTGCAGCCCCCAGCACTTGTTATAAGCTGACAGCCCCTATGGTAAGACGCTACCAGTGCCGCTTCAGTGCTTGCCAAAGGCACAAAATAATCCCCTTTAGCGGCCAAGCCATTAACACGCAAAGGGCCAGCAAGCCCCACAGGTAGTTTAACAGTACCTATAAAATGCTCACTATTGTTTTCATAAAGCGGAGCATCTGATAAAGTTTTATCATCAAGCAATTCAGCTTTAGCATCTGGCAAATCTAAAATAACCCAACGACGCTCAAGCAGACGCTTCGAAATCTTATAGTTACGAGGTAAGCGCCGCTCAGCTGTAGACAAGTCAGGCTCGAGTTGCTTTTTTAGCTTCTCAACATCATCCTTTGCAAGTAAGTTCGTCAAGTAAGCGTTAACATGCGTGGTATCTGCTGACACTTGCCTACCTCCTATTTAACCTTCACTGTATTGTAAACAAAGCACTTAGGCTTTGGGTGTGGCTTAGTTTGAATTGAGAACCTTCTCTAAGTTTAAAGCTCTAGAGTTAAGCTTATAAAGTGAGGTATTATCTTGCTTATGAAAAAACTTAGCCTGCAAGAAATCGCTCAAGCATTAGTTATTGCTGATAAAGGTATTTTAGCTGCGGATCAACCCGCATGGCATGTTGCAGAACGCTTAGAGCAGCATAACGTTAAAGCTCAAGACTCAACTTATCTTGACTGGTGCAAATTGCTTTTTGGCGCACCTAAATTAAGTGATTATGTCAGTGGCATAATCATGGCTGAAGATGCGCCTGCCCTAGTTACTCAAGAAGGAGAGAAGCTTGTTGATGTCATAACAAATAACAATATGATTGCTGGCATTTCACCCAGTACAGGGCTTGTGCCGTTAGCAGGGGCAGCAGGCGAAGTGATTGGTTCAGGTTTAGATGGCCTAAGAGAGCGCTTTGCACGTTACTACGACATGGGTATTCGTTTTTCAAAATGGCGCACCGCCATTCGAATTGGTGAAACCATTCCAAGTGCTTACTGCATCAATGCCAATGCCTATATTCTGGCGCAATTTGCAGCCCTATCTCAAGAAGCAGGCATTGTGCCCATTGTTGAACCTGAAGTTGAACTTTTAGGTAATCACAGTGTTGAGCGTTGCTTTGAAGTAACCGAATGGCTTTTAAACCGCACCTTCGCAACCCTTTATGAGCACCGTGTAAAACTAGATGGTCTGTTGCTAAAAGCCAACATGATTGTGTCAGGTCAAGATAGCCCCACCCAAGCAGATGTAGACACCGTTGCCGACATGACCGTAAAGGTCTTAAAAAGAACGGTACCCCCGATAGTTCCGGGTGTCGTCTTTTTATCTGGTGGACAAAGCGACCTAAACGCAACCGCCCACCTAAACGCCATGAACGCAAAGCACAGCAGCCCATGGGCACTCACTTTCTCATACGCTCGAGCTTTACAAAGAGCCCCCATGGCAGCGTGGCTTAATAAGCCTGAAAATCTTGCACAAGGGCAAGCTGCTCTTTTACAGCGAGCCAAAATGAATGCCTTAGCTGCATCTGGGCGTTGGTCAGTAGATTTAGAAGCTTAAACGGTGAAAGCTGAGTTCTTATGAAAGCTGCTCCAGCCTTTGACATTGTAGGCTTAGGTATTTGCACCGTAGATCACTTACTGCTGGTACCCCAAACCCCCGAATATGGCGCAGCCATTAAGGCAAAAAGCTACTTGCATCAAGCAGGTGGCTTGGTGGCATCAGCACTGGTTGCAGCCACCCGATTAGGCGCAACAACAAAAGTTATAGCGCGTATAGGCGATGATGACGAAGGTCGCTTTATAAAACAAGATTTAGAGAGCGAAAAGGTAGATGCATCGCAGCTTCTAAGCGAAGAAAATACTCAGTCACATTTATCTATAGTTTTAGTAGATGAAAACACAGGTGAACGTAGTTTTATATCCCGCTGGGCAACAGGCTCAGCCATAAGCACACAAGAACTCAACAAAGCAGACATAACAAACGCCAAGATACTCTACTTGGACAACGCAACCGAAGCCACCCTAGAAGCAGCCAAATGGGCAAAAGAAGCAGGCCTAACCGTAGTGCTTGACCCCGTATGCAGCTTTGCGGAAGCAAAAGAGCTACTTGCCTACGTAGATGTACCCATCATTCCAGAAAGATTTGCACTCGAGTGGTTAGCTAATCAACCTGTAGAAAATGCTGTGAAAACGCTTTACGAAAGGGGCGCAAGCATAGCCGTGGTTACGCTAGGTGAGCGGGGTTGTGTTGTCTGTTCAGATGAAGGTCTAAAAGCCTACCCTGCCTTTCCTACTGAAGTTATTGACACAACAGGGGCAGGTGACGCGTTTCATGGCGCCTTTATGTATGGCCTTTTGCAAAACTGGGAGCTTGATTACATCGTGAAAGTTGCGTCAGCGGTTGGTGCGCTTAACTGCCGTTACTTAGGTGGGCGCACAGGCTTGCCAAACAAGCAAGAAGTAGAAGCGTTCTTAGCAACAATGGAAGCCTAGCATAAAGGTCCTCATCTCTTCATAGAAATGCTGTGGAATGAGCGTTTAAACTGCT
>CAZWJZ010000041.1:14311-20238 GCA_964634665.1 uncultured bacterium
TAATAATGAGCTTATTTAGGCTACTCGAGTTAACCATAAGGAGGGGTTTGCAAGACTAAGCGTTAAGTCTCGCAAATTTAACACTCATCTAGCGTGATAGCATGGGAAGATATGACCGTAAGTGCAGCAAGACCCACCACAGTATCTAGAAGCCAACGAGCTACCCGATTAGAAGCGCAAGGACTCACTAAAAAATACGGAGGCCGTAATGTGGTCAACGGCGTATCCTTAAACCTAAACCCCGGCGAAATTGTAGCCATGCTCGGCCCCAACGGCGCAGGCAAAACCACCAGCTTTTACATGATGGTTGGCTTCATAAAACCAAACTCAGGTAGTATTTTTTTAGATGACAAAAACATAACCAAATGGCCCATGTATAAAAGAGCCAGAGCTGGCCTAGGCTACCTAGCCCAAGAACCCAGCGCATTCAGAAAAATGAGCGTCAAAGACAACCTACTTTCGGTACTCGAGTTTCAAGATTTATCGAAAGATGAGCAGCATGCTAGGGCAGATTCGCTGCTTGAAGAGTTTGGCTTGTCTCGCTTGGCTAATAACAGTGCCAATACCCTGTCAGGTGGTGAGAGGCGCAGGCTTGAGATTGCGCGTAGCTTAACGATTGACCCGACCTTTATTTTGCTGGATGAGCCTTTTACGGGGGTTGATCCTAAGTCAATTCGTGAAATTCAGATTTTGATTTCAGAGTTAAAAGAACGTAGGGGTTTGGGTGTGCTTTTAACTGATCATAGTGTTAGAGAAACCTTAGCTATTGCTGACCGTGTTTACCTTATGTTTGATGGTAAAGTACAGTTCAGTGGTACACCAGAAGATTTTGCTGAAGATGAAACCGTTAGAAACTATTATTTGGGAAGAGATTTTCAGATTTAAACGTTCTAGCAAAGGCTTAGTATGCTTTTAACGATTACCTTGGTTGTGGTTTTAGCTGCCTCAGCGGGCCTTATTGCCTATATGGGTGATGTGCTTGGTACAACCATTGGTAAGCGAAGGCTTAGCCTATTTGGTGCAAGACCTAAACAAACAGGCCGCATTATTGGGGTACTAACAGGCGTGCTCATTATGGTTATTACGGTGGGCACAATTGCCTTGGTATCTCGTAATACCATTATAAATACCTTTAGGTTTCAACAATCTTTAACCCAAAGACAAGCTTTGTTAGCTGACCTGAATCAAATACAAAGACAAGCTAATGATGTGAGTAATCAACTGGCTATTAGTCAAGAAAACCTTGCCAGTGTAGAAGCAGAAAGTGAGCGCCTTCAGGTTCAAAATAGTGCTTTGGTTCAAGAAAATGCAAGTTTAGAAAATTTAAATGAAAGACTAACGGTAGAAGTTACCCAAATACAAGGTCAGCTCGTTAGTCAACAAGATGCTTACGCAGCGCTACTCACCTTAAGAGATGATCTTGCCAGGAGTGTTAGTAATTTAGAGCAACAATTTAAAGCCTTAGAAGAGGGCGGCTTAACCTACTTACAAGGACAAGTCATTTATAGTGCAATTATTAATTCACAAGACCCAGCCAGCATAAGAGAAGAACTAGGTCGATTCATGAACGCTGCACAAGATAGCGTTAGATTAAGGGGTGCATCAAGCATAAGACCCTTAACAGTCGAAGAATCTCAATTTTTAACTGATGCTATAGAGGAAACAGCCAGTGGAGACATTTTGACGTTTAGTTCACCAACCATTCAGTTTCAAGCTAGCATTGTTGATAGAAGCATAGATTTACGAGCAAATGAGATTGTGCTTGAAAAAGGACAACTCATCAGTAGTCAAGCTATTTATTTGCAACCATCTGTTGACCGTAGCGACATAACAACAGAAATAACAAGATTAACAACATCAACCAAAAATCGCTTACTGCGTTTAAATAGGCTGAGTGGCTATGAACTGCAATACGCAGGTCTTTCAACAGATGCTTTTGCTGAGCAACTTTCACGCTTAGAAGGCCGTATAACTATAGGCATGCTAGCAAGTGAAGATATTTATGTTGCAGGCACAGCGCAAATTGAATTAGCAATTATCTATTAAAGCACAGCCTTAGTTGGGCGAGTAATAAGATAAGTACTAACCGCAACACCACACAAAATAACAATCAATTTAACAATCCAATTAGGAATGACATAAGCACTAAAGCCAATCGTGACCACAATAAGCGTAACAGCTAAAATTTTGGCACGAAGCGGAATGCCTTTACCATCTTTCCAATCACGAATAAGCTGGCCAAACATCTTATTATTAAGAAGCCAATTGTAAAACTTAGGGCTACTACGCGCAAAAAAATAAGTCGCTAGCAAAATAAAAACGGTGCCAGGTAAGCCCGGTAAGATATAACCCAAAAAACCAAGACCTGTACACAAAAACCCAAGGATTAACCACAAATAACGCAAAGCAGGATTCTTAGTAACATTGGTTTCGTGGGAGTAATCAATAAACTCAGTTTTCTTAGGCTCGGGCACAATTCAGCTTAGCTTGAAACAAGCTAAGCCCTTGTAGGGTATATAGCTATTTGTAAATTTCATTACGGATGAGGGTTCTTTCCTAATTCCCAGCCTCCAGATTGACCCCCCTGCCAAAAATAACCTTGTTCAGGATAGCTAGACAAAACCTCAACAATAAGCACCAAAGAAATACGATAAGCAAAACGAGTGCTCAGATACCAAAGCTCGAGTTTTTGCTCTAAATTTGGGTCATTCAAACTAATACCTGTACTTTGAGCGTAACTTAAGGCTCTATTTACCGCTAAATCAAATAAGCTTGTTCGAGACATGAATGAGAAAGGAAAAAGTAGGAAGTAAGAAAAAAGCTAGGTGCTGAGACATTCTTTTAAGCAGTCACTTTTTACTTTTCACGCTTTTCTATTCCCTTACGTTGACTTCGTAAGCTATCGCTTGTAAAGCCTGCACACCACGCTTCATTTGAGGTTCATCATCAAAGGCAAGCCGCACAGCGCCCCCAGCTTCACGAATACCCAAAACCTCAATATCCTTAATATTAATATCAGCCTCACCCAAAGTCGTCGTAATTTTAGCAAGCTGACCGGGCGTATCAGGAACCGCCACCACCACTTCATACTTAGCAGGTAACAAACTACGCTTAACCACAGGAAAGCTATCCCGCGTGTTTTTAGCATGTTCAGCTGAAGCTAAAAATGCTTCAGGGTCATCTAGTAAAAGCTCGAGTTTTTTAAATTGCTCTATTAACTTAGCTAGGGTTTCTTTAATAGCAGTCTTGTTACCCGTAACCATATCTCGACTCATAATAGGGTTTCCTGAAGCAATACGCGTTAAATCGCGGTAGCCACCCGCTGCCAGTAGCATCATGAGGTCTTTATCAGTATCGTTAGAAATAAGTTGCGTTAAAGCAACTGCTGCCAAGTAAGGCACATGACTTACCGCAGCAACCAGCTTGTCATGCTGCTCAGGTGACGTGCGAATAGGCCGCGCACCCAAATGCGTAATAAACTCACGAACCAGGGCAACCGTAGCAGGGTCAGTCGTTTTACTAGGGGTGAGTACCCAAACTGCATTCTCAAGTAACGCTGCAGAAGCGTGAGCTACACCAATCTTTTCACTACCTGCCATAGGGTGAGAGCCCACAAACCGCAGGTGAGATAAAGCAGCCACAACTTCTTCTTTTACGCTACCTACATCTGTAATAACCGTATGCTTACCTAAGTAAGGCTCAATGCTTTTGGCTAACGGCAACAAAGACTTTACAGGGCTAGCCAAAACAATAAGATCAGCATCTTTAAGCCACTCACCCGCCTCGGTAAAACCCTCATCTATAGCCCCTCTCGCCTTAGCAATTTTGAGTGTTTCAGCATTCTTATCTAAACCAATGACCTTATCAGCTAAGAAGCGTTGCTTAGCACCAAGTGCAACAGAACCACCAATAAGCCCAACTCCAGCTATAACAAGCGTGTTAAAAAGAGCAGCAGGACGCATAGCTGACAGTTTTAACATAAGCAAGCACGTTTTCGCTACGAATTAAGCTGCATCGGGGTAAAAAAGCAATGAGTGATGAATGGAAAGAAGAAAGTGAAAAGTAGAAAAAAAGCATACATGTTTGAAGACCGTTGCTTCTTTGAGTACTACTCACTGCTCAGATTACTTATACTGCCAGTTTAATTTGTTGTTAAGCTATATTTATGCCTACAAAACTCAAAGCCTTTATCAATGCTTACCGTGGTGACTATATAGAAGATCAGCACAAAGTTTCCCTAATTATTAAAAAACCATCAGGCGAAACACTGTTCACGGCAGGCAAGCCAGATATTCAAGTACACATGCGCTCATCTGCAAAGCCCTTTCAAGCTCAAGCTCTCTTTCAAAGTGGCGCATACCAAGCGTACCAGCTCAGCCTAAAAGAACTCGCCCTCTGCTGCGCCTCACACGAAGGCTCACAAGATCACATAAACACCGCCAACGCCATACTCAAAAAACAAAACTTAAACGAAACAGCCCTAAACTGCGGCACGCACCAACCCAGCGACAAAGAACAAAAAACGAAACTACAGCAACACCATGCCCAAGCAAGCGCCATACATAACAACTGCTCAGGCAAACACGCAGGCATGCTCGCTGTAGCCAACGCATTAGGCGCACCCTTAGACGACTACGAAAGCATAAACCACCCCGTACAACAGCTCATATTCGAAACCGCTCGAGTACTCGCTGATATTAAAGATATTCCCCATGCCATAGATGGTTGCAGCGTGCCTACCTTCATACTCTCACTAGGTGACGCTGCTACCCTATACACACGCTTAGCTGACCCCAGCAGCGCACCAGAAGCCTACCAGACAGGCTTAAATACCGTGTTTGAAGCCATGCAAAGCCACCCAGAAATGGTAGCAGGTCACGGCGTTATAGACACGGAAATCATGAAAGCCATACCCACAGTAGCCGTAAAAAGAGGCGCACAAGGCTACTACGGCATAGCCGTAAAGCAAAGCAAATATGGCCCGCTAGGCATAACCCTAAAAGTCGAAGATGGCAGCAACCAAGCAAGAGACGTATTTATAATAAAGATACTCGAGTACCTCAATATTTTAGACCCTAAACTACCTATGAAGTGGCGTGAGCAAGAAATTAAAAACCATAGAGGCATTGTTACAGGAAGATATCAAGCTGAAATAAAAGAACTCTAGTCATCTTTTTTCTGCGTTGCCTAAGAACGTTTCTGTGCCTGCAGTTAAAACTCAGCTAAAGCCTTATGCTTAAAGCACGGAGGTTAAATAATGGCACATAAATCAACCATGCTCGAGCTTGGTACAGTGGCTCCTAGGTTTTCTTTGACAGATGTCGTGTCTGGTGAGATGCTTTCATCTTCATCTTTTAAAGGCAAGCCTCTTTTGGTAATGTTTATTTGTACGCATTGCCCTTATGTTAAGCATGTCGAAGCTGAGCTTTCAATGATGGGTAAGGATTATAAAAATAAGGTTTCGTTTGTGGCGATTGGTTCTAATGATGTGACGAGTCACCCGCAAGATGCACCTGAGGGTTTAAAAGAGCAGGCTGAGCGTGTTGGCTTTTCGTTTCCTTATTTGTTTGATGCTACGCAAGAAGTAGCTAAAGCTTATACGGCTGCGTGTACACCTGATTTCTTTTTGTTTGATGCTGAGCATAAGCTTTTTTATAGAGGGCGTTTAGATGCGAGTCGTCCTAAGAGTGATGAGTCCGTTACAGGTGCTGATTTACGTGCTGCCCTTGATGCAGTTGTAGCTGGTGAAGCAGCTAGTGAAACGCAGTACCCGAGTATGGGCTGTAATGTTAAGTGGAAAGCAGGCAATGAGCCTAGTTATTTTGGGTGAAAAATTAAGATAGCTTTTTAAGGTTTTTGGTAAACAAGTGAGCAATGAAGGGCTGTGCTGCCTGCATTGCTCACTTGTTTACCAAAAACCTTAAAAA
>CAZWJZ010000041.1:20248-21861 GCA_964634665.1 uncultured bacterium
TTGCTGTTTAAGTAATATCTATAACCTCGCCACGAGCAGGATAGTCTTTTTCTATTACATAGTTAATGGCTTTGACAATATCTGCAAAGTGAGGTCTGGCAAACGGCATGGTTTGTACATTTCCAAAGTAAAGCGTGCCATCGGGGCGTACTAAGTAAAAAGCGGGTTCACTAAACATGTCAGGTTCAACCACGCCAATAGAAGTTGTGCCACGACTTGTTGAAATATAAAGACCCCATTTGCGTGCATCCTCAAGGCTAAGCCCATAACCAATGCTTATGTTCTCAAGTTTCCATTCATTTCTAACTCGAGTGGCTCGTTCTTCATCATCACTACTAATAGCTATAGTGTTTACACCTAGTGCTTTTAGGTCAGCTAGGTTGGCTTGCAAATCTCGTAAGTAAGTGCGGCAAATGGGGCAGTGCAAACCGCGGTAAAAAACAATGAGGGTAAAATTTTGTGGTGTTTGCTCGGCAAGCGTCCAAGTTCCTTCAGCAACAGTTTCGACACTTAGTGCTGGTACTTGTTGACGGGGGTATAAAGGTTGTACTGACATGCTTTCCTCCTGTAAATCATTAACGCTTTACAGGTTATGAAACGAACGTTCCAAAATATGTATATCAGTTGACATAAGCATAGATTATGCTAAAAAGCTTTAAGGTAAAGAGAATAAGTTATTCTATGAGAACAGGTATGAGTGTAGAAGAAAATGCTGAGATTTGCACTATTATCCACTCAAGCTATCTAGCTAATCACACAAAACCTCTAAGGAGAACCCATGAAACAATACCGACTTAACCGCATGTTCAACGAAAAATCAGGTCGCTGCTTTGATGTTGCCGTAGACCACGGTTTCTTTAACCAACCCGGCTTCTTAACCGGTATTGAAAGCATGCCAAAGGTCATAAGTACCTTAGTAGATGCCAATCCAGATGCGATTCAAATGAGCATAGGGCAAGCCAAGCATTTGCAAAGTATAAAAGGAAAAAGCAAACCAGCACTTGTCTTGCGTACAGATGTAGCTAATGTTTACGCGAAAGAACTGCCAGAAGTTGCTTTTAGCGCCATGCTAGAAGAATGCATGTTGCAAGCTGTTCAAGTAGATGCTGCTTGTGTTTGTATAAACCTATTTCAGATACCCGGTGCACCCGAAGTACACGCACAATGCATTGATAACATCCTTGCTTTAAAACCCCAATCAGACTACTACAACATGCCCATGATGATAGAACCCCTTGTATTTAGACCCAACCATGAGGCGGGCGGTTATATGGTGGATGGAGACACTGCAAAAATAATGCATTTGGTTCGCCAAGCTGTAGAGCTAGGCGCAGATGTCATAAAAGCAGACCCTACAGATGACCCAAGTGATTACCACAAAGTTGTAGAAGTTGCGGGCGGCACACCTGTTTTGGTGCGGGGTGGAGGCAAAGTAAGTGATGAAGTTATACTTAAACGCACCAAAGCCTTGTTAGACCAAGGTGTAAACGGCATTGTTTACGGTAGAAACGTCATACAACACGAAAAACCAGCAGGTATAACTCGAGCGCTTATGGCCATGCTTCATGAAGATGCAACTGTTGAAGATACACTCAAGATGGTGAATGCTTAAG
>CAZWJZ010000042.1:0-21600 GCA_964634665.1 uncultured bacterium
GGCCAGTACCGAGCAGGAGACAAAACAGACTTAATCTTTCACGGAGCAGACGGCAAGCGCAGCGTAAGCCACGCAGAAGTCGAACTCGAGCTTATCAAAGGTAAAGAACGCATCAAAGTCACTAGGAACTTATTTCGAGATGGTAGCAGCACCCTAAAACTAAACGGCAAAAACGTAAAATTACAAGATGTAGAAGAAAAACTAGCAGGCACAGGCTTGGGTAGGGGAGCGCTAGCCATAGTAGGACAAGGCGAAGTAGGGCAAGTACTCACTGCTGACCCTGAAAAACTCCTTAACTATGTGGCAGAAGCAGCCGATGTATCACGCTTAAGTAATAGACGAGAACAAACCCAAAGTCGTTTAGAAGCAACAGCAAGCAACCTGCAACGCCTTGACGACATCATGCAAGAACTCGAGTTCTTTGTAGAACAACTGAGAAAAGAAGCTGAACTAGCCCAAAAGCATGAGTCACTAAGCAAAGAATATTTACGTTTGCGATTCACAATAAGCCTGCAACGTGAACAAGGACTCCACGAAGATGTCAAAAATCTGAAGCAACAAGATGAAAAACTAAGTCAAGAGTTAGAAAGTTTAAGAGCGCAACGCGTCAAGCTACAAAGCAATTGGCAAGAAACACGCAGTAAAGCAAGCAAGCTAGAACTCATGTACCGTGAAGCGCTCACCAAAGCCGAAGCTCAAAAAGCAGATGTACGCGTAGCCGAAGAACGCTTAGAAGCCTTAAAGCAACAATTGAGCTCTCTAGCAAGAGAACAGGCAAGTTTACGCTCAGAAATAAACTTTATAGAGCTATCACAGGCACCCGAAAAACCAGAAGAACAGATTGAGCAACTCGAAGACAAGAAACAAACACTCGAGCTTACAATTAAAGAACTCCTAACTAAGTTGAATGAATTTGAGCAAAAACGACTAGCTAAAAACCAAGAGTTAAAAATACTACGCGAAAAACTCGATCAAGAGAATAGAGCAAGTGCTAGTTTTCAGAGTTCTTTACAGCGATTAAAGCAGCAGGAACTAACGCTAACGCAGCGACTAGAACAATTTAAAGACAATACTCGTCAAAATGATACTAAGCTTGAGGCCATTGCTAGCAAACTCGAGCTTGACACAAATCAAAAAGCAGAAACTTTAGAAACTTTAAAAGAAACGCTTAGCAGTGCACTCCAAGAACAAGCCAAGCGAATTGCAGAAGCACAAGCTCTTAAAAGAGAAGCAGAGCAAAGCCGCAATGCGTTTGAGACCAGACGTGGCTACGCAACGGGTCCAAAGCTAGCGTTAAATTCGGGCATAGAAGGAATCTTGGGTAGCGTTGCAGACATCTTGAGCGTAGCACCAAAATACCGCCAAGCCGTCGCCGCCGCTTTAGGTAGAAGAAGTGAATACGTCATAACTAACAACGCACAAACTGCGCAAACCGTAATTGATTACGTAAAACAAAAAGGTGGCTGGGTAACGGTACTCCCTTTAGATCTCGTAAAAGGTCAAGAGATAAGCTTAAGCCAAACAATAGCATCAGCCAAAGGCGTTATAGGCTTAGCAACTCGAGTTATTGATGTAGAAGAGCACTACAAACCTCTTATTTATCAACTCTTAGGAAACAGCTGCCTCATAGAAAGCATGCAAGATGCCGTTAGTCTTGCAAAACAGCAAAAGCAGCGCCCAAGGCTTGTTACTTTAGACGGTAACCTGATGGAAAGCTACGGCGCTATGTCGGGTGGGCAAAACAAAACAAATATCTCAGTACTTGGAGCAGCAAAAGACTTAGAAGACTTAGAAGATCAAGCCGAACTAGCCATAGAGCAAGCAGCAGAGCAAAAAGAAATAGTAACTGAGCTGCAAAATACAGCCAA
The DNA here is from genome assembly GCA_964634665.1 of uncultured bacterium. Classification (GTDB taxonomy): domain Bacteria; phylum Deinococcota; class Deinococci; order Deinococcales; family Trueperaceae; genus JAHEBB01. The sequence goes on from CAZWJZ010000042.1 coordinate 1,869, forward strand.
AAACGCTCAAGAACAACTCAAACAAAAACAGCTCGAGCTACGCAATAGCCAGCAAACTCTAAGACAACAACAAGAAAAAAGTAGTATAAATGCTTCTCTAAAAGAAGAACTCGAGCTGCAACTAAGTAGCGTTAAAAATGAACTCACAAGTCTAAGCGCACCAGAGGCGAGTGAAACTCAGGCACATGTTACAAACTTAGAAGAATCAATACTGAGTCTTCAAGCGCAACTAAAAGACCAACAAGCAAAGCAAAGTGAATACAACAACCAACTCAGAAACACTCAAGAAAGCATAAAGCTAAGTTTAGAAAGAGAAAAACGCTACCAGCAAAACCTGAACGCTTACCAACAAAACCAAGAACGCTTAAGCACGCTCAAACCCAAGCTCGAGCTTCTTAAAGAGAATCAAGATAAGTTAAGTAAAGCTTTAGCAAGCGCTGAGCTGAATCTAGAGCAAGCCAAAGAACGGTTACCCAAAGATCTGAATGAACACCAAACAAATTACGCTAATGCCCTTATTGAATCACAAGAACTAGAACAAGCCTTAAGTAATTTAAGTGAAACACAAGCAGAAACTGCTTCTGAGTTAGAAAAAGCTAAAATCAGTCTAGCCAGACGCGAAGCTGCACTAGAAATAGCCATAGAAGAACACAAAGCCTTCCCACAAGGCATAGAGATACTAGATTTAAGCACTCGAGCCTGCCGAGAGCGCCTTAATACCGTTACACAAGAACTCGAGTCAATTGGCCCTGTTAATCACCGCGCAGCGCATGACCTTAAAGTGCAAAAAGAACGCTATGAAGACCTGCAAATACAAACAGTTCAAGCAACCCTAGCTGTAAGCGAGTTAGAAGCCATTCTAAGTAAAATAGATACTGAGGTAAGCAGCAAACTACGAAAAGCCGTAGCACAACTCAAAATCCACTTTGCTAATTATGTTAGAGAATTATTCGGGCAAGATGCTAAAGCCAACATTATTGTGCACGAAGACAATGACCGACCCACAGGTCTTAGTATCATTTTGCAACCCCCAGGCAAACAAACACAGTCCTTAAACCTATTATCGGTAGGGGAGAGAACCATGGGCGCAATGGCTTTCTTATTCTCACTCTTGCAAGGCCAAGAAGGCCAACGCTTACCCATAGCCATTCTTGATGAAGTAGATGCACCCTTAGATGAAGCAAACATAAGGCGCTACTGCACTTTCTTAGAGTACCTAGCTAAAGAAGGTACCCAGTTTGTACTCATCACTCACCAAAAAGCAACCTTCGAAGTTGCGGATGTTTTATGGGGAATAACCTCAGAAAAAGGCGTAAGTCGAGTGTTTAGCATTAGTAAAAGAGATGTCGAAGCAGCTTAAACAAATAGTTTGAATATGTAGCTTAAAGAATGCTTTTAGCTTGTCTGTAGATCTTTGCTAGCTCAAAATCTGTAGAAGCGCTATACTTAAGCGTTGTGTTAAAAAACAGAAGAGCTACCTTTGACTACGAAATACTAGAAACCTACACTGCAGGTCTAGTCTTGACAGGCAGTGAAATAAAGTCACTAAGAGACGGACAAGGCTCAATAGCAGAAGCTTACGCCAGAATGAAACAAGGCGAAATTTGGCTAGAGAGTGCCAATATACCCATTTATAAGCAAGCAAGCTACAACAACCACGAACCTTTAAGAAGCCGAAAATTACTGCTCAACAAAAGAGAAATAGAAGACTTAGCAAAAGGACTCGAGCGTAAAGGCTTAACCGTTGTACCCATGACCTTATTTTTTGATAAAGGCTGGGCAAAGCTAAAAATAGGCTTAGGTCGGGGTAAAAAACTACATGACAAACGCGAATCACAAGCTAAAAAAGATGCAAAACGCCAAATGGATCGCGCTTTAAAGGATTATTAGCAAGTGACCCCAGATAAGATTACTGCCCACAGTAAAAGCTGCTATAACGAAGCTCGAGCTTCGATGTCTGAAAGCTTTATGACGACCCTCGGAAAGCAAATAGAGAATGAGCTAAAACTTGAATATAATGAAGCAATAACATCGGCGTCATGGTTTAAAAAAATAAGACTTAAACGTAAATACCGCATTCAAGTTCAAAAACAAAAAAATGAAGCTTTAGAGCAGCTACTTACACGCAAAAATCTACCTAAGGCTTCAACTAAAAGCTTCTGGTGAGCATAAACAATCCTATGAATGAAAGCTTAGCAAAAAATGTATTCAGTCATATTGTAGTTACACTCATTCTCTTTTTCTTAGCTAACAGCCAAGCACAATCTGTATATCTAAATGGCGTTCAGCTAACAAGCGGAAGATCTGACCTAGTCCAAGGCTACACCTATGTGCTAGCCAATGAACTTGCACAAGTATTTGACGCCCAAATCATTATTGAAACAGGCATCAGTTTTATATTGAAAGGGCAGGTTTTTGAATATGACATTGTCTATGACTCGAGTTCAGCCATACAGGCTACAGGTTCATTACGTGTCAATGGATCAATAAAAGCAAGCACGGCTGCCCTAAGCGTAACAGAAGGCATATACATACCCCTAAGAAGCTTTGTAGAGACGCTAGCTGGAAACATTGCTTATGTAGCTGACAGTAACAGCATAATCGCCATAACTCCAAAAGCAGATATAACTAACGTGACACTGAATCGCTACCCAACTTACGACCGTATCAGCCTAGACCTAAGCCAGCCCATACCTTATCTGCAAAACTACAACGCAAACAGCAACACCCTCAGCATAGAATTCCCTTACGCCCAACTAATTGATAGTTGGGTTTCAAGCGCAGGCCTCATAACCAGTGCAAACCTAAGACGCACAATCATGCCAACACTCGAGCTTAATCTTGCAGAAGCGTCAGCTTACGACCTATTCACAATTCCGCAAGGATTAGGTTACAGCTTAATCATAGATGTATTTGTACAAGAAAACAGCCAAAGCAAAGCAAGCCTACTACTCTTACACGATGACTCGAGTGAAGCTTTTGTTGCAGCATTAAGCCTAGAATTAGAAAGTCTTTTTGAACTAACTAAGCAAAGTATAAACACAGCCATCGCACCAAGCCAAACATCCTTAACGCTTTTAGTGCGAGCTGTAACAGGAGAGCCAAGCTTTCGCATTTACTACCCTGAAACCGTGCATCCAATGCTCCAAGTAAACACAGAAGCAGCAGTCTCCTACGCTCAGCTCGAGTCCATGGTTTCTATATTTTCTAGACAACTCAGCCTCTACTCTGGTTTAAACACTCGAGTGCTTAGTGCTGCACCTCTTAGCTACGTAAATTTAAGTGAAACCTATTTTATTATTGAAATGAACCCTAGCTTCTTACAAGATAATTTGTTTTTGGCAGCTTTAAGCCGTAGCATTTCAGAACTCATGAGTCGGCAATGACCTTACCAAGCAAAAATACACTTATAAAAACGCTATTTACACCCCAAGTGCTCTTAGCCTTTCTATTATGTAGCGTACTTGCTTTTCGTTACTTTAAGCAACAAATCATACCCATACAAACAGGCACGGCAACAGTCTTAGCAACAGAAAGCATTGAAGCGCTCGTCAGTAACGACTATGAGCTGGTTTTGTACGACAGTAACCAACTTCAACAAGCTAAATTTGTAAGCCTTGAAAGCCAAGACAAACCAAGCGCAAAAATATCTAGCCTTATAAACGCCCTCAAAAACGAATATCTTGGCATTTGGCCAGAAAGTCTAGGCATAAACTCAATATTCGAGGTAAGCAGCGATGGTAGCAGCTTAATCGTGCTTGACTTTAACTATGAACAAGATAAAACAATCTCAATAAATGATGAATGGCGACTTCTTAAAAGCCTAAAAGGAACGCTAAACAGAGCAGGCTATCCAGATATAAAAATACTCATAAATCAAAAAGAGTCAGAAGTATTTCTGAACTTCATTAAATTAGACTAAAGAAGCTAATGAAACGGTCGAGGCTGTCATTCTTCACGAAATGGGGCATGTGCTAGGTATTGGCAGTTTGTAGAATGACAAGGATTTGACAGTAAGTGGGTAGAATGGGTAACTCCAAGCTACGCGATTGATGAATAAGGAAGATTCTTTCCTCTTGATTAATCCTAACTGAACCTAGAAACCTCGGAGTTTTCAAACTAATCATTTTTGATATAGGTTTTTATACAGTAATACCCCCTAAGTTAATTATCTGAGGGGGTATTACTTATTATCGTTGATGCCCTTTTAAAGAGCTATACAATTAACGTTAAACTTAAGGCTTCATACGTGTGAGCATGCGTGGGAAAGGAATAACTTCACGAATATGACTTGCACCTGTTATCCAAGCAACTGTTCGCTCTAAACCTATACCAAAACCAGAGTGAGGTACCGAACCAAATTTACGTAAATCTAAGTACCATTCAAAGGCTTCTCGGGGTAAGTTGTGCTCTTTAATGCGTTGTTCAAGTAATGCTAAGTCATGTATGCGCTGTGAACCGCCTATGAGTTCACCATAGCCTTCTGGTGCGATTAGGTCATCACATTTCACGCGACTTGGGTCATCATCAAAAGGCTGCATATAAAAGGCCTTTGTTTTGGTTGGCCATGCATCAATAAATACAGGACGGTCAAAGTGATCACCTAAAGCTGTTTCATGCGGTGCACCAAAATCTTCGCCCCACTCGAGTGGCAGACCTTTGTCGTTTAGTAAGTCAAGGGCGTCATCATAACTTAATCTAGGAAAGTTGCCTTGGGCTGTGGGTTCTAGTTTGCTTAGGTCTCGCTCGAGCATGGCGAGTTCGGTCTGCTTGTTGGTCAAGACGCGCTTTACTAAGTAAGAAAGCATATCTTCTTGGAGTTGTAAGTTTCCTTCGTGCTCTAGGTAGGCTACTTCGGGTTCTATCATCCAGAATTCGAGTAGGTGTTTACGGGTTTTAGATTTTTCTGCTCTGAAGGTTGGCCCGAAAGTATAGACTTTACCGAAGGCGAGTGCGCCTGCTTCTGCGTAAAGCTGACCTGATTGTGATAGATAAGCAGTATCTTCACCAAATAAATCAATTTCAAATAAGCTGGTGGTATCTTCTGCAGCTGTTCCCATAAATAAAGGAGCATCAAAACGAATGAAGCCACGCTCATGAAAGAAATCATGAATGGCACGCTCGAGTTCATCACGGATGCGCAAGGTTGCCCATGGTTTGCGGTGTTTTAAGTGTAGGTGGCGTGCTTCAAATAAGAAGTCAACCCCATGTTCTTTTGGGGTTATGGGGTAGTCATTACTTTCACCAACCAGCTTTAGGTCAATTACGCCTATTTCTACCCCTATAGCTGAGCGATCATCAGCTCGTACTTCACCTGTTACGCTTATGCTGGACTCTTGAGAGAGGGATTTTGCTAACTCAAAAAGTTCTTCTGAGACTTCATTTTGTACGATGACAGCTTGCACAAAGCCAGTACCATCTCGCACTTGCAAGAAGGCTATTTTGCCACTTTTGCGGCTACCACTAAGCCAGCCGTTAAGGGTTACTTGTTTACCAATGTGGTCTTTTAGGTGATCTATTGAACTTATCATTGCTTTAAGTTTATCAGGTGTTGACTTGAAACACGTGAATTTAGACGCTTACATCTAGGGCTTCCTTTATAAACTCGAGTGCGCCATTATCATCTACTGACTTGCTACTACGCGGATAGTTTTCATGAAGACCTTCAGCCGCGTTTTGCATGAGTCTAGGGAAGCCTACAACTTCAAGCATAGGCACATCACCTTCGCTATCACCTACCGCCATGACAGCAGCAGCAGCAACCTTTAAGCGCTCACATAAATCAAGTACAGCACTGCCTTTTGTTACACCTTTTTTAGTAACACTTATAAAAAAAGTATCTTTCTCAGCAGGAGAGGTCGCAACACTATTTTGGGTACCTTCGGGGCTGCACTCGAGTGCTTTGTCTAGTAAGCCTTTAGGTATGACCCACTGTGCTCTTATAACGGGTTCTTGTTCTAAAACATCTTCTAAGTCTTTTACCAAGGCTGTTACGCCGAGCATTTTTGCGTGTGCTTCGCTTACTTTGGTGGTTCTTTCAACAAAGAGGCTGGTTGGTGTGTAGAGTTCTAGGGTTAAGTTATTATCTCTAGCATGCTCAATAAGCACTTTGGTTGCGTCAGATTTGAGGGCTGAGAGTATACAAATATCACCTGAAGAAAAGGAAACTTGGGCACCATTTTGAAAAATATGTGGATGATTGTTACCTAATCTTTCAGCTATTTTTAACGCAATACCAAAGCCTGGTCTACCTGTACAAACGGCAAAGCGCATACCCTTTTCTTTGGCTTTTTCGACGGCATCCCAAATTGGGTTTGAAACATGCCCAGATTCACCTATTAAAGTGCCATCTAAATCAAAAATGACTAAAGGAAGCATCTTTACTCCTTCTTTTGAGTAACAGTTAAATGAAGCTCATCTAATTGCGCAGACTCGAGCTTTGAGGGGGCACCCGTTAGAGGTTCTATGCCTCGTTGGTTTTTAGGAAAGGCAATCACATCTCTTATGCTTTTACTGTTTGATAGGAGCATGACTAGCCTATCTAAACCCCATGCTACGCCGCCATGTGGGGGTGCGCCATATGAGAGGGCTTCTAAGAAAAAGCCAAATCGTTCTTGTGCTTCTGCCTCACTAAAGCCTAGCGCGTCAAACATTTTTAGCTGCGTATCTAAGCTGTGAATACGAATAGAACCACCACCCACTTCATTACCGTTTAACACAAGGTCATAAGCCCAAGCCCGTACTTTAGCTGGGTCAGACTCGAGTAAAGCTAAGTCATCATCATGAGGTCGGGTGAATGGATGATGCATATAAGTAAAGGATTCTGACTCTGAGTCATAGTCGAGTAGCGGAAAGTCAACAACCCACAAGAAGTTTAAGCTGTCTTCTGTCGCTAAAGCAAAGTCACTTGCCAATTTTAGCCTAACAGCACCTAGCGCTTCGCAAGCTTGGCGCCAAGCATCTGCTACTAACAAAATAGTGTCACCGTTTTGCATTAGGTTTATCAAACTGTTTTTTTCTTCAGCTGATAAGAATTTAGCAATCGGACCAGTTAGTTCTTCTAGATTCTTGAGCCAAGCTAAAGCCTTAGCACCATGTAGTTTTGCGTGTGCTTCAAGCGCATCTAGACCTTTACGAGAAATTGCTTGAGCGTGTTCAGCAGGTATGATTAGTGCTTTAACACTGCCACCAGCAGCAATGGCATTGGCAAAGCCTTTAAAACCGCTAGCTTCAAAAAGTTCAGATAAATCGAGAAGCTCGAGTGTAAAGCGTGTATCAGGTTTATCTGACCCGTAGCGGTTCATGGCGTCGTTGTAGCTGATTTGTGGAAAGGGAAGAGGAATGTCTTTGTTTAAGCTTGTTTTAACAACATGCTGCATGAGGCGTTCATTTAAGTCTAAGATGTCACTTTGCTCAACAAAGGACATTTCTATATCTAACTGTGTAAAGTCTGGTTGTCTGTCTGCCCGTAAATCTTCATCTCTAAAACAGCGTGCTATTTGAAAGTAACGGTCAAAGCCTGACATCATGAGCATTTGTTTAAACAGTTGAGGTGATTGTGGTAAGGCGTAAAAGTTTCCAGCTTGAAGTCTTGAAGGCACTACAAAGTCACGTGCACCTTCGGGTGTTGAGAGGGTTAGTAGGGGAGTCTCTATTTGGGTAAAGCCTTCTGAATCTAAAAAATCCCAAATGGCTTTAGAAATTTTATGTCTTAGTAATAGAGGGTAAGCTGCTTCAGGACGCTTTAGATCTAAGTACCTATGTTTTAAGCGTAAATCTTCGTTAACACTATCACCATCAGTTGTACCATCAACTTGAAAAGGTGGGGTTTTTGCTTCAGATAAAATGCTAATTTCATGAGCAACAACTTCTACAGCACCTGTTGCTAAATGCTTATTTTGCATTGACTCAGGTCGTAACTGTACTTTACCTTTAACCTCTATAACAAATTCTGAGCGAAGTTTTTCTGCTACTGTAAATGCAGGGCTGTCTGGCTCTACAACCATTTGTACTAGGCCTTCACGGTCGCGGAGAACAATAAAGATAATGCCGCCATTGTTTCGACTTCGATTTACCCAGCCTTGTAGCACTACGTTTTGATTAGCGTGTTCAGCTCTTAAACTACCCGCATAATGTGTTCTTCTCATAATTAACTCATCTTTCGATTTGTGGTTTTGCCTAATGTTCTAATTGAAACATCATCAGCGTTTTGTTCAATAAGAAATCCAGTGCATAGACACTGGATTAAGATAAATGAGTTTAGCATGACAAGAGACATGCACTGTTATATGAACTTAAGGTAGGGTTGTGGGTAAGCCGTTACTGCGGTTTCCACGTACGTAGACAAAAACATAGCCCGAGCCAGCACCTTCAGGCACGCTCACCATAATCCTGTTGCTAGACCAAGAGTCAGCACGAACAGTAATACCACCATTACCATTCACATCCGCACCCAGAAGAATATAACTATCCTCAGCCTGACCATTCATTCCGTCACCAAAGTAACGCCCTTGAATCAAAATAGGTTCAGCTCGAGTTTCTGGAGCGGTTACAGCTAGGAGCGTTGGTAAGACATTGTTTTGTACTTTGAGTTGGGGTGCGCAAGCACCTAATGCTATAAGTCCTAAAAATAAAATGGCAAAACGTTTCACGTTAGCCTCCTTTATAGCCAAATCGTACGAAACTGTAGTCAAGGCGTCAATGGTTATTTTCATAAACGAAGACTCGAGTTAAGTTTTACCTTCACAAAAAACGATATTAGTAATCTTTTCACATTAAAATAATTTAAGGTGTATCTTGCATATTGATTTATAAATGAGTTTAGGTACTAAATATTTTTTAGTACCTAATAATTCTAAATTAGAAATATGACTAATTTAGAATTTAATATCTAAATGTGAATAAAGTATTTTGTAACTTGAAAGTAATCTATACGAATATATAAACAAGATAAGTATCCTTATCCGATATGTATTCCATATAATAATTAATGTAAGGAATAATGGTATTTTTGTGGACATGGATAGCTTAGACTTCCTTCAAAGGCGATTTGGAGCAAACTGGCGCTTCACAGACAATTCTGAGCAATATGCCGTTAGTGACACCGGTCTCTTATGGCGCTCGAGTTACGCATCTCATAAAACCACCACAGGTTTTAAAACAAAACACGGTTTTCACTCTGTGGGTCTTTCTAAAGGAACAACCTATCGCGGGAAATTTTATTTACACCGCCTAATTTACGCAATCTGGTCGTCCCCAATTCCTGAAGGCTTTGACGTTATACATAAAGATGCTAACAAATCTAACAACCATATTAGAAACTTAGAACTCAGGTCTCACGCTGATGCCTTACGCTACTACTCAGAACAAGGTCGCCTAAAACGCGGTCACAGTAACAGCGACCGCTACGAAGCCATGAAAGCACTCAACTCTCTCGGCTGGACACAAGAACGCATAGCAAATGCCTTTGAACTAAGCCAAGCCGCCATATCGCAATACTTAACAACTAAAGACTAAACAGGCATGTTAGCGTAAGGACGCTATGAGCTTAGACCTAGATCAATACAACCCCAGCACCACACTCGAGCAAGCCAAAACCTGGGCGAGCCTAAGCCCTGAAGATTTAAAGCGACGAGCTGCAAAAGCAGCCAACGAACGAGATAGTTTTGAACTCTGGCAACTCACCAAAGCCTACCTCTTTCTACATGGCACAAAAGGTGGCAAAGTAAGCAAACACACTCTTAAAGCCTATAAGCGAGGTGTGTACGACCTTATCGTTGCATGGCAACACGAAAACTTGCTAAGACCCAGCCGAGATGCAGGCGTGCTCTATATTAGAGAAATAGAAACCAAACGAAACGAAACCACCCAAAAACCCCTAAGCCCAGCCTCAGTCGAAGTCAAACTAGCAGCAGCCAGAACACTCTACAAGGCCTTAAGATGGTCAGGCTCGAGTGAGGCTATACCTTTTGAAGATGTTAGAGCTGCAAGTGACCCCACCCCTGTTTGGGAAAAACGTAGACCCTACAGTATTAATGACGTTGATCGCCTCTTAGCAGTTGCTCATGGAGCCGAAGAGATAATCGTTTTACTAGGTGCACACGGGGGCTTGCGCATAAGTGAAATGACAACATTATACTGGTCAGATATAGACTGGGAAGCATCCAAACTAAGCGTGCTAGGAAAAGGCTCAAAACGAGCAACAGTAACCATGTCAGGCAGACTAAAACAAGCCTTACTCGAGTACCAAAAAACCAGAACAGACACTCGAGTGCTTGAAAAGGTTATTCCTTGGGGTAGTGACCATACCAGAAAGCGTTTTAAAACCCTTTGTCAATTAGCAGGTGTGAACTACCAAGATAAAGCTGTTCACGGCCTTAGGCATGGTGCTGGTACACGCTACTACGCTCAAACAAAAGACTTGGGACGTGTAGCTGCCCACCTACGTCATGAGAACATACAAACCACAAGGGTTTACGCTAAATTAGCTGATGACGCCATTAAGGAAGATTTAAAAGATTGGTAAATAGGTCATTCAATAATCTGTATCTTTGATTAAGCTGAAATCTAGTCACGCTCTTGTTTAAAGTGTACACGTACAGTAAAATGTACAGATGAGAACCCTAAATTACACAACCGCTCGTAAAAATCTGGCAAGCGCCATCGATGATGTTGTTGATGATCACACCCCTCTAGTTATTACCAAAGGTAGTGATAAAGCCGTTGTTATGATGAGTTTAGATGACTGGAATGCATGGCAAGAAACCATGTACTTACTGCGCAGCCCAGCCAATGCCGAGCGATTACTAAAAGCCACGCAAGACTTTGACAAAGGCAATAATCTTATTGTTAAAGAGTCACTTCCTGAGTGAAATACAAGGTTTTTCATCAAAACGCTTGGGAAGATTATCTTTACTGGCAAAACCAAGATAAAAAGATACTAAGGCGCATAAACTTACTCATAAAAGATATTGAACGTTCCCCCTATGAAGGTATTGGCAAGCCCGAAGCCCTCAAACACAATTTGTCAGGCTGGTGGTCAAGACGTATTACAGATGAACACCGAATTGTGTACCGATTGAAAGACGATGAACTTAATATTGCTTCACTTCGTTATCACTATTCGAATTAACTGATTAATCATTATTGGCAGTAAAATAACGGCAGTTATAGGCTAGATAAATTACTTTTTTTATTGACTTTGCTTAAGGGTTAATCCCAAGGAGTGGTATGGTCTGATTCTTCATCAGCTTCTTTTGTGATTAAATCTTCACGAGTTTAACTAAACTGTTTAGGCCAACCCTCAGAGTAACTATACTCAGCTTGAAGACCCTCTAGAATTTCATGGAGGAGAGTAATCTTTTCATTTTCTATATAGGCAATTTCCCATTGATCTTCAAGATCAAATATTTGAAGGAAGCCGCTTATTGTATGATCTACGATAAAGGGCACCATTTCATTAGAAACCTCTAAAGATGTATCATCCATTTTTATAAGTTTAGAATGAATCTTTTTACCGTAAATATCACCTCTTTGACCTTGTTGCGCTAAATCTAAATAAGAAATCATACTGTCTCTAACATATTCAACAATAAGCTTTCCAAATTTATCTGATATTTCTTTACTCATAATTAATTATGATACGCCAAGCGTTAAGATTCTTGCTAAGTCATAAATCAGAAAAGCTATAGAAATCAATTTTGTAAGATATAGTACTAGGTTCAAAATTAACCTTGGATTTGCTTAGGACTAAGTTTGCTTGACTTGATTAAGGTCTCATTTGCAACTTATACTCCTCTCATATGTCTTTTGTTGCTGTTGTATGTACTGACCCTAACCTGAAGAACCTTTTTATTGATGATTTCTTTCTGAATGCTAAGTTCCATCTTGTTAATCCTCAGAAGCCTGTAGCAGATGTCTGTAAGGCTTTGGTAGCGCTTGACTTTGCTGGTGCTGTCATACTCGAGCCTTCATGGCAAGAGCAGGCTTTGGATTGTTCGCAGCGTCCTAGTGTGGTGGCGAGTCGAGTGGGTGTTACTGATACGCTTGTGGTTACGCCTGCTGGCTTGGTGGGTGATTTTGTGTTGGGGGCAGCCTTTTCTAATTTGCTGACTGAGAATCAGTGGGATGTTCGTGGTGCTCACGTGGTGCTCACAGGCAACGACCCTATTACTAAAGTCATTGCGGGTGAGTTAGCGAGTTTGGGTGTGGCGAGTTTGAGTATTATTGCTGAGCAGCGTATTTTTGCTGAGAAGATGCTGCCTCGGGTTGCTTTAACGCAAGCTCGAGCTTTTGCTTTTGAGGAGGCTGCTACGGTTGGGGTGTTAGAGCGAGCTGATTTGCTTGTTCGTACGGAGCTCGAGTCTCATTTTCCTGAGGATTTTTTGGGGCCGCATTTGAGTGTGATTGACCTCTCCCCTAGCCCGCTTAGTTCTTTGCGGCAAAATGCTATGGCGCTGGGTGCTAAAACTTTGGGTTTACGTGATTTGCAGGCGTATCAATTGGCAGATAGTTTGGGTCTTATTATGGGTCAGAAGCTAGATGCTTCTTTGTTTTTAACACCTCTTTTAGCGTTAGATTAGGGTTTACTCACAGTTGTTTCATAGACTATTGATTATGCGTTTTTGGCTTGCTTGTTTTTGTTTTCTTTTTGCTTATTTATTTAGTTTTTCTTTGGTTCGGGCTCAGCCTTTTTATGCTTTACCTGAGTCGCTTTATCGTTTTGATAAAGATGAGATTGTTTTTAGTGTTGACGGGCTCGAGTATCGTTATTTGCCGGGTTTTGGTTGGATTGATGCGGGTTTTAGTAGTAGTTTAATTTCGGCTGAGGGTCGTCTTTTTGCATCGCAAGATTTGTTTGAGGTGTTTGGGCTTGAGCGACTTTTTTTAGAAGATGTTCGCTTTGGCTTTCAGGATGCTGAGCGTATTGTGTTTGATTTGAGTGATGGGGTTTCTGTAGCGTTGCAGGAGGGTGCTGTGAATGGCATACTCGAGCTTAGTTTGCCGATTTTGGCGGTTCCTTTGGGGCTTGATTTGCCTGAGTATCTTTCTTTACTCGAGTTTCCTGACCAAAGCTTAGTTAGGGTAACTTCAGCAGCGAGTTCTTACAGGTTTTTTGCGCTTGAAAATCCTGCGCGTTTGGTGCTTGATTTGGTCTCCGAGTCCCTTCCTGAGGCTGACTTAGCGGTTTTACCTGAGTTGTTTAGCCCGCGCTTGGGTGTTACTTATGAGCGCTTTAACTTTGAGGGGTCTGAGCGTGCATCTTTGGTTCATGTGCTTAGTTTTGCTGAGGGTAGTGGTGAGTTTAGGGTGGTGGGGCGTAGTGAGGGGGGTGCTTATGTGTCTGACTTGGCAGATGGGGGTTTTGCTGCTATTAATGCTGGTTATTTTGACCCGAATGGCTTTAGGAGCATTGGTTATTTAAAAGTAGCTGGTGGGCTTTTATCTTTGCCTAGTCGTAACCGCTCGAGTGTTGGCTTTGTGAATGATGAGTTGGTTATGGATCGTGTTTCGGCGAGTGCTTTGTTTTATAAAGATAATGTTTTGATTTATCAGCATGATTTGGCTGATGCGGGCTTTGTTGGGTTTTTTGATGAGGCGAATACATGGGTGGGTCAGGCGAGTACGGGTGTCATTACGGTGGTGAATGGTCGGGTGCTTGAAAATAAAATTGGCCCGCGCTTAGTACCGTCCAATGGTTTTGCGGTTGTTTATTCGCCTGCTATTCGTGAGCTTGCTTTGCTTAATGCTGGCGATTTGTTTCGTTATAAGATTGATATTCAACCTGCATCTTTAGCGCTTAGTCCGTATGCGGTTGAGGCTGGGCCTTTATTAATGAAAAATGGCCAGATTGTTTATAATCCTGAACTCGAGCGCTTTCAGTTGGGTACACGTATTTTGGAGGGTGTTACGCAGCAGGCGGTTGTGGCTACTCGCTTTAATGGCGATACCCTTTTTATTGTGGCGCAAACCATGAACGCGGCTGATTTGTTTGACTTGCTCAGCTTTTTAGCTGTTAAAGATGCCATGCGCTTAGATAGTGGTAGCAGTACTACCTTGTACTTAGATGGGCAGCTTGTGAACCGAACTAATCAGCGTAGAGTCACATCTGCATTAGTGTTTATTCCTAAACCGTAAAGTCTGCAACACTCTTAACCCTATATACTTGTAAACTATGCTTATGCCTAAACAAAGCAAGTTCTTTAATTTCATCGTTTTACTTTGCTTTGTGTTCAGTTTTAGTCAAGCGCAAGAAGCAATTTTCGAACTTGGCTTTGATGCTGAGTTGGTTGCTAATACTTGGAACCCTATTAGGCTCGAGTTTCGTGATCGTCCTAATGTAACTTTAAGTATTACGATTGATCAGGGTAATATTCGTGAGGGCAGCATTCCAACCGTATATAGAGTGAATCTGGCTAGGCAGCAGGGACTAAGTATTTTTGAGGATGATATTTACTTGCCTGCGTGGCGTAGTTTAAGTTGGCGTATCGAAGGTCAAGATAGAGTTATAGCGAGTGGTTCTTTAGCTCGCCGTAATGCAAACCCTAACTTAATTAGTCTTGTGGTTTCAAATAGTCCTTCGACTTGGGTTAATCTTTTCTCTGAGGGTCGCTTTGTGGCCTCAGGTAGTAGTTTGCCTACTCGAGTTGCTAGTTATCAGGGGGTTAGGCATCTTATTTTAGATGGTACGGTAGCTGCGCCTAAACGCGAAGTTATTGTTTCGGCAGCAGTTGCGGGGGCCACTGTTATTTTATTTGAGCCTTTGCCGAGTAGTTATGCTGGTTTACTTAGCCTTGTTCCTAATCAGGAGTTAAAACTGGGTGCTGGGCGTATTCTTAAAGCCAATCGTGACAACATTCTGAGCTATTTAGAGATAAGCGAAACGAGGTATCAGATTGAGGTTCTGGCTGATGCCCTCATCACTGAAGATCTTAGGGCTTACCCGCCTTTACCACGCCTCATGCCAATTCTTGTTATCGCGTCCATTTTTTCTATTCTTGTACTCCTATGCTTTCGCTTTTTGGCTACCACGGCAACCCTAACAATCTTATTAATGAGCCTATTAACAAGCATTCTTGCTTGGACTTGGTTAAAGCCGACCCCTAGTTTAAAAGAAGAGAAAAGAACACTCGTCATCAGTTCTGATGATTTGGCATTAGAGCAATCGTTACACAGTTTGGTTAGTTTGCCGTCAATTACAAAAACTTATGACTTTGCAGCGTTTAGTAAAAGCACACTAGAAGCCGAAACAAACCCTGAGAGTTACACCATTCACTTAGTCAGATGGGCTAATTTACTGGTTTTTCAAAAACCAAGCCTGCTAATCTCTAATTTAAAAATAATTGAGCAAAATGGTGGCTATGAGTTAAGAAACAGCTCGAGTCGTTCTTTTACTAATATTTTTGTAGTGGGTGAAGGTTGGCAGCCTGACTTAGCAGCAGATAGTGCCATTCTGCTGTCAGAAGGTAGCTCAGGCCCGCTTACTGCCACCTATAAGTCACTAGCTGAACAATTACCAAACGGTACTGTTCTTGCTAGTTCAGATAACCGAGTTTATGCTGTATTGAGGGCAGACTAAATGCTAACATCTTTCCTCGATTTCTTTAGCGACTTAAACCTAAGGTTTAAAGAATCAGACTGGCTGCAGCTAAGCTTAGGTTTCTTTTCAATCCTTGTTATAACCTTATCAGTTAGTTTCCCAAGTACTCGAGTGCTTGCTAATGATAGTTTTTTTAGTATTGCTCAAGTTAGACTGGTTTGCCTTATTGTGATTGCTTTGACGTATGGCACTCTGCAAGTTAAAGCAACCTTAAAACGGCAACGTTTAACCTTTGCAGCCTTGTTTGTCCTTGCTTTGGTGAGTATTCCTTTTGAGGTGGCTGCTTACACTATGAGTTTTCCTGATTTACCTCTGTATTGGACCTTGCTACTTACTACTATTGATACCTTAGCGTTTTATATGATTGGGCATATCTTAGGTAGCTTACTCCTGTTCTTGAGATTATATATTCTCTTGCCTTTGGCTATTCCTAGCCTTCTGGTTCTTTTTGTTGCTATAGATGTTTTTATAGGTAGGAACCTACTTAGTCCTCTTGTAGCTGTTACAGTTATTAATCTGCCTCATTTATTTCTCATGACTGTATTGGCTACCCTAGGAGTAATTTTGATTATCGGTAGTAAAGCAAAGCCTAGACCCGAAAAGGATACATTGTTTAAATGATTCGAGCCAGCAAACGCACTAAGCAAAGACGAAAGAAAATACCTAAATTAAAAACCCACGTTAGATTAGCAAGACGAAAAATGTGGAATCAAAAACTCACGGCTGCCAGCATCTTAAGTGTTTTTGTTTCCTTGCTACTCTGGTTTTTGGGCGTGAGCCTATTTATTCATAGTATTGGCGTTTTTGTAAGTCTAATCATTGGTCTTTTCTTTCCTATTAAAAAGAGTCTAGACTGGTCACAAAAATATATTGCAAAAAATATTGGTCTTAGTTACCAAACTGCCTTAGAAAACAGCGAAGAGCTACCCTACGGATTTCAGGAAAGCTTAGCAAGCTACATAAAACAAGTATTAATAAAGCTCGAGCCGCCAAAGTTTAGACGCTGGTGGTTACCTATTTTGGTTGTTTCTTTTGGCTTTGTCCTCTTACCTGTTTCGCCGTTCAGGGCAGCACCGAGAACTTTGGGCTTGCCTTTTGGTGAAACGCTTAGTTCTGAAGAAGCTAGAGAGCAGCAACAGCGTACGGAACAAGCTCAAGAAACAAGGACTGAAGAACCTCAGAATCCTGAGGGTGCTGAAGCAAAAGAGGTAACCAGTCAACAAACCAATAACCCACAAACCCTTGAGGATACCGCGGGTGCTAGTGGGCAAAGCCTTAGTGATTTAAGTGAAAATGTAGCAGATGAAGAAGCACTGTCTCGCTTTTTAGATAATCTTAGTGAACGAGAAATTCCACCTGAGCAAGAAAATCAGCAAGAAAATCAACCTAATGTGCAACCAAGTTCAGCTGATGGCAGTCCTGAAGAAGGAAATCCTGAAACTGAAAGTACTCAAAATTCGCAACCATCTGAGGGCGGTTCTCAAGGCAATGGTGATGAACAACAAAGCGAAGCTAATGGCGAACAAGAAGAACAAAATGAGTCACAAGGTGAAGGTCAAGGTGAAGATGAAGGTAGTGACAGTAGCGCTGAAACGGGTGACTCTGATGAAACTCAGAGTGATCAGGAAGGTGCTTCTTCTACAGGTGAGCAATCTGACACAAATGGCCCCACAGAAAACTCGTCAGATGAGAGTGTTGACCAAGGTAGTGATGGTGCGGGTGAAAATGCCTCTATTGCTCAAACTAGTACAAGCCTAGAAGAAGATGCGCCGACGGATGATCCTGAGTTCTTACAAGGTGAATTAAGTCAAGGTGATTCGAATTTAGCTGGTACTGTGCGCTTACCAGGTGCTTCAGAAGAGAACTTTAACCCTACGGGACTTGCTTCACCTGACTTTCAGCGAGCGCAAGAGCAAGCTGTAACTGAGGGTCGCATACCTATTGAGTATCAAGAAATAATTCGTAATTACTTTAGATAGTGCTTATTAAGGATTCTTTAGTTAAAGAATCCTTAATGACTTTTTTGGGTTCAAGAAGAACTCTATCTCCAAACCATGGATAGAAATTGAATGTATATCTCCTTAATTACTTTTTTGCATTGATGGTGGCAATTGCTCTGACGCACTTCCCCATTCTTTATTAGCTTCTTTGCCCATAACTAATTTTAAGGTACCGCCTTGGCTTAAATCTTCATGGTTGAACCAAGCTTGAGTGAGCGCTTCACCGTTTAGGCTTGCTGACTGAATAAATAAGTTGTCAGCGTGGTTGTTTTCTGCCTCAATTACAAAGGTTTTGCCACTATAATAGCGAGTATCAAGATGAATCGTTATTTTATCAAAAATGGGGCTGGTGATTTCATAAAAAGGCTTTTGGTTGCTGCCTCCACTAACATTAAATAAACCAATTGCCATGAGTACATTAAGTGCCCCCATTTGCCCTTGATCTTCATCTCCTCCGTAACCACCATTAGGCGTAATGTCACTTTTGCAGGCAATCATAATACGACGAACCCACATTTGGCTTAACCAAGGTGCACCCGCATAGATGAACAGATGCGCTATATACAATGAGGGCTGGTTTCCGTAGTCAACATAATTTAAGTGATGGTCTCCGTGAGGGGCAATAAACTTATTGGCTTCTGCCTTTACGAGCATGTCGTTTAGTCTCTCTATAAAGATCTCTCGCCCACCCATGAGTTCTATGAGCCCTGCTACGTCATGAGGAACATGCCAGAGGTACTGCCAGCCGTTACCCTCCACCCAGCCATCGGGGGCCATTGGGTCAAAGGGTTCTAGCCACTCTCCTGTTAAACCGCGGGGTTGCATAAAACCTGTATCCAGATTAAAGATATTGCGATAATTTAAAGCTCGAGTGTAGAACTGCTCTGCTGTTTTACTATCGTTTAGGGATTCTGCTAATTCAGCTAAGGCCCAGTCACAAAAGGCATACTCGAGTGTTTGGGCTGCGCCTTGTAGGTGCATGGCGTTGGCTTTTATGCCGTGGGGTACATAGCCTTTTTCTATGTAGTGTTCTGCGCCACCTCCTATATTTGTGTGATGTTCGTAACCTGCTTTGCTTATTAAACCGCCTGCATGGTGGTTTTTGATTAGGCCTTTAAAGGCTGCTGGTACATCAAAGTTTCTTATGCCTTTTTGATAAGCAGATGTTAGTAGATGCGTGCTGCTAGGTGAGGTCATGACGAAGGTGTAATTGCCTCCTGATGGCCCTCGGGGTATAAGTCCACCATTTTTGTACATGTCTATTAGTGTGTTGCAAAAGTTGCTGACTATGTCAGGGTAGGCGATTGACCAGAGTAAATTTATATTCCATTGTGCGCCCCAGAAGGCGTCACTGTTATGATGCTCGTAGAGGGGTTTATTGTTTTCATCTTGGGGTATTTGTCTTATAACTTGTTGCCCACCGGTCATATCACTGTAGCAACCGTTCACATCACTAAAGCGTCTTCGCCCGAGTATGGCATGGTAAAGATCTGTATAAAACTTAGTTTTTTGCGCGTCAGTACCACCTTCAACTTCAATACGGCCTAGCCATTCATTCCAAGTATCGCTGGCTTCTTGCCGAACTTGGTCGAACTGCCAATGAGGAAGTTCTGTTCGTAGGTTCAATCTTGCTTGCTCAACACTACAATAAGAAATAGCTACTTTTATTTGTAAAACATCAGCAGTTTTAACTTGGTAATTTAGACCTACTCCCCCTTTGCCTTGGTGTTGAGTCACGTTCCCAATTAGGGTTTCATCTTGCCATGCTGTTATCGAATCAAAGGGCTTGTCTAATTGAATTACAAAGAAGATGCGGGTGGCTTTTGGTCGTCGCATAGTAGGCGCATTTTCTACAAAGCCAAACAGTTCATTATCTGAGCTTTGTTCCACCGAAAAGTCAGAAATAGCGGTTGAGCCAATTTCTGCACCTAAATCAATAAGAATGTGAACTTCATCGGTCTTTTTGAAGGTGTAGCGGTGCATACCCACTCGAGTGCTTGCGGTTAGTTCTGCTCTTATAGCGTAGTCAGTTAGGTTTAGTGCATGATAGCCGGGTTTTACCGTTTCATCATCATGAGAGAAACTCGAGCGGTAACTTGTTGAGCCTAATTGTCCTTTGAATTTTCCTGTGGTT
>CAZWJZ010000043.1:0-21556 GCA_964634665.1 uncultured bacterium
GCTAACTTCTCTAGAAGCGAGTCCTATCATGCCTCTGGCTCAAGGCTGTTTTGCTAGGGTGAATTTGCTTATAGGCAAATTCACCATGGAGATACTTAATACTAAACTGATTTAATCGTGTAAGACTAAGAGAAGTGAGAGCTTAGCCCTCTAAGTCGGAATTATAAAGTCTTACGATAGTTATAATTCAGCTTAGCATCATATGAAGCAAAACGTGAAAAAGCTTAATAAAGTTGTATTAAAACTTTCTTACACTACAGTAAGCTATGTCAACTACAATGACTCATCCCTCTCAATCACAGCTGCACCAAGCATTAGAAGACTGTTGGCAGCTCATCGACACTGAACCCTTAAAAGCCCAAGTAGACGCAAAAGAGTTACTACAACAAGTAAAAAGCAAGCAAGAAAAAGCAAAAGCCTTGTGTCTTTTAGCTTTTATTGACTTTCGCAATTACGCTCTTGACAAAGCCCTTACCAAAGCCTATCAAGCAAAAGCTATTTCTGAGATCTTAGAAGATAAACTCTGGAGCATAAGACTCTTTAATACACTGGCAGTTGTACAAGGTCACTTAGGTAATTACAATCAGTGCTTCACATTTCATAAGGAAAGACTAAAAGTCACACTCGAGCTTAACGATTCAAGTGAAATTTCAAATGCTCACCTAAACTTAGCGCTTTATTATTGCAATCAGAAAAACATAAATAAGGCTATAGAGCACTTCAGTAAAGCTAGAAAATATGCAGTTAACTACCGTAATGAAGCATTTATTTTTTTAAATATGGGCTTCTTTTACTCAGACGAAGGTAAACCTTCGTTACTCGAGTTGGCAAAAAGTTATGCTCAGAAGGCGTTTGTACTTTGCGAAGAGCATAGTATGAAAGGGCTTATGCCCGTTGTTCTTAGGTGCTTGAGTCAAATTGCACTTAAACAAAAAGACTACAATACTGCCCTTAAGCATTGCTTAAACGCTATTAAACAAAAAGAGGTTTTTTCTGGTTCAGCATCTGAACTTCATAAAAAATTAAGTACTATTTATTTTGAGCAAGCTAATCTTGACAATGCTTTAAGACATGCCTTAATAGCTTTAGAGCAAACTAAGCAAGAAAACTACAAGCGAAACCTGCCGCAAGTACATCTTAATTTAAGTAAAATATACAAAGCTAAAGCTGACCTTAGCAAAGCACTCGAGCATTTTGAAAGCTATGTAAGTTTAAAAGATGAAGTGGATAGTGAAGAAAATAGGCAAAGACAACGCGCTCTAGAAATCATGCATCAAACTGAATCGTTAGAACGAGAAGCAAGGGTTCTTGAAGAAAAAAATAAAGAACTCGAGCTTCATGTTGCTGAGCTTGAAAGGTTGCATGAGCAAGTTCATCAACTGAGTATTCGTGACGCTTTAACAGGGCTTTACAACAGGCGTTATTTGTTTGAGCAGGCTGAAAATATCTTGAAGCTGGCTCGTCGTTATAAGCGACCCTTTAGCGTGGTTATGCTTGATGTTGATCATTTTAAAAGCATTAATGATAGGTTTTTGCATCATACAGGTGATTTGGTTTTGAAAGAACTGGCTAATTTATTACGGCTTGCCTTGCGTGATGCTGACCCGATTGCTCGTTATGGTGGTGAAGAGTTTGCTATTTTGCTACCTGAAACGCCTCTTGAAAATGCGGTTATTGCTTGTGAAAGGCTTAGGGAAAGCATTATGTCGTTTAACTGGGCTAGCATTCACCCTCAGCTGAGTGTCACGGTGAGTTTAGGTCTTGCCTCTGACAATAATTGTGAAAAGGTAGAAGACTTATTTAAAATTGCAGATGCGCAGCTCTACAAAGCCAAACAAGCAGGACGAAACAGGCTTAGTTATTAAACTAAAGCTTCAAGAAAACCTGCTAATCTAAGTCCTATGGCTATTGTCTTAAGACGTTACCAAACTACTGACATAAACGACATAACAACAGTTATTAAAGCTGCCTTTAGTGAGTACACAAATAAGCTAAAGCCCCCCTCGAGTGCTGAGAAGAAAAGCCCTGAGGTGGTTAGGCAAGAACTAGAAACTAGATATGCTTTGGTCGCTACTGACAATGAGCAGCTTGTCGGGTCTGTCTTTTATCAGCAAAAAGATAATTCAGTTTATATTGATCGTTTAGCTGTTTTACCTAGTCACCAGAAGCAAGGTATTGCAACCCAACTCATGCAAGAAGTTGAATTTAGAGCGCGTGACTTAGGCGCAACTTCAGTTTCTTTATCTGTTCGTTTGGTGCTAGAAAAACAGCAAGCATTTTATAAGAAGCTGGGCTTTGTGTTTGATAGTTTTGGTACGCACGAGGGCTTTAGCGAGCCCACCTTTATGACGATGCGTAAACGTCTTTAAGCTAAAGCTAGGTCTACACTAAAAACTGCTCCTAGTGTCGGAGCGTTATTCGCAGTTACTGTACCGCCGTGCAACTCGACAATGGTTTTAACAAGTGCTAAGCCAATACCAGAACTACCTGTTCCTTGCTTAGTTGTATAGAATCTTTGGAAAAGTTGCGCCGCTTCACCTTCAAAGCCCGGGCCTGTATCTTGCACCAAAAGCTGAGCCGTCCTATCTGTTTGTTTAAGAGATACCTTTATGCTTCCACCTGCTGGTGTGTGCTTTAAAGCATTATCAAGTAAATTAAAAACCACTTGCGCTAAACGATCAGCATCCACTTTAAGCACGATAGGCTCGAGTTCTAACTCGAGTGTTACGTTTTGTTCTTTGGATCTTGCTTGTAGTGACTCTGCAGTGTTTTGAATGATTTCGTTTAGCTCAACCTTTTTTAAATTAAGGGATAAGCGGTTTGCATCAGCTAAAGATAGAGTTCTTAAGTCACTAACTAGGCGGGTCAGCAAGTCAATTTGGCGACTCATGCGTTTCACTTCGTCTTGATTAAGCTCTATTATGCCTTCTTCCATAAGTTCTAAGCGGCTTTTGGTAACAGCTAAAGGCGTGCGGAGTTCATGGGCTATAGAGGCAATCATTTCGATACGTTCACGCTCGTAGGTTTCAAGGGATGTGGCCATGTCATTAAAATGCTCGAGTAGACGTGCAGGTTCACCTTTGGCTCTACGAGGAATCTGTACTCTTGTTGTTAAATCACCGTTTGTAATTTGGTCTGCTGCTAGAGTGGCATGCTCTATAGGTTTGGCAATACTTTGTGAAAAACGAATGGCAAAGAAAATCCAGAGGGCGCCTGAGATAATTAAACTAAACAAACCTGTTGTCCTGAGAATGCGACGTATCTCAAAAGGTAACGCCAAAAGTGTAATTAAATCTTCATCTTCTGGGTATCGCTCAATAATACGCTCGAGTGCGGCTTCGGAATATTCGGGTCTTAAATCTGAGAAGCTAACGATAGTAAACTGCAAAACAAAGGTTATAAATAACGAGAGTAACGCAACACTAATCATGCCTATGGCAAGACGAACTGCTAAACGCTGTCTAAATGGAATAGCTTTCATAAAGATAAGCGGTAGCCTAAACCTCTTACCGTAACTAGCAGGTCAGCTAGTCCTTCATCATCTAGTTTGTGCCGTAAGTTTTTTAAATGCACATTCACAGCACTCTCCAGCGCGTCACTTTCAGGCATAGCAGCTTCCATGAGTTCAAACCGACTAATCGCACGATCTGGCGTTAAAGCCAAATGATGCAGTAATTTAAACTCTGTCGGCGTTAAATTTAGGGTTTTACCACGCACTCGAGCGCTCATGCTGTAACTATCTACTTCTAAATCTCTTATGCGAATAACTGGGTTTTCTGGTTCACTACTGTCTTGTACACGGCGTAAAACAGCCTGCATGCGGGCAATAACTTCACGCAAGCTGTAGGGTTTAACAAGGTAGTCATCTGCGCCCAACCCTAAACCCAAGAGTTTATCTATTTCTTCTGCCCTTGCGGTCATCATAATGATAGGGGTTTTGCTTTCTCGACGAATGTTTTGTAAAACTTCAAAACCATCTTTTTTAGGCATCATGACATCAAGTAAGACAAGGTCAGGTTTGGCAGCTCGAAAAAGCCTCATGGCTTCTTCACCATCATGCGCACGTTCGGTACGGTAATGATTGCTTTTTAAGTAAAGCTCTAAACTGTCAGCAAGTTCGCGTTCATCTTCAACAATGAGTATAAGTGCCATTGAACCAAGTTTAGCACTTAGATTCGGATTAGAAATAGGCTCAGACGTTTGCATATTTTGAGCCTAGAGCCTGTTGATAAAGATTTGATGTAGATAGCTTAAATATAAAGTAAAGGCTTAGCGGAGGTTGAGTGGTAGTAGTCTTGAGTCTACAAGTGCGGCTTCTCTATACTCGGTAGCTTTTAGGTAGTCATTATTTTGAGCAACTGCCATGAAGGCTGCTACTGATTTATGCTTAACTAACATGGCTAAATCCCAGTGAGCATGGCTTGGGCCTATGAGCTACTGACCGCCTTTAGCTAGCAAGATGATTCTGTTAAGTGTGGCAGGCTGTGCTTTGTGTAAAGCTCTTAAGCTTCTTTTGCTGATAGGGGTTCTTTGGGTGCTAAGTGTGGGGAGTTGCTGTAATCGGCAAGCTTGCAAAATCTAACTAGGTTTAGCATAATGACTTCGCCTTCAAGATGGCGCACGATGAGTGCTTTGCCATTTTCTTGACTAAGGTCAAGCTAAACGTCTTGCTTCATGCTTGTTTTCTTTCAGTTGCATGAGGCTTTAAAGAACTATACATTCGTTTGAGTAAGTACTGTTTGATATCTTCAGGCCAAGACGCCACAGAGTCTTCAAATCGCTCAACGTTTCGCTGGTTAAGTGCTCGAGATGCCTCTTCGAAATGCGCCAAGTCACCTGCCATGGTCATCATTATTCGGTCAGTCACGGCAAGGTTTTTCTTAATGTCTGCTTCGCCACCATCTTGTTTCATGGCTTCTTCAACAAGCAGCCTTAGACTAGCTGATGCTGATTTAGCTTGAGACTCGAGCCATTGCCAGTGGCGGGGTAAAAGGGTTATTTCGCGTGAGGTTACACCGAGTTTGGGTCTACCTGCACTGCGTTTGGGTAAGGCTCTTTCTAAGATGTCTTCAATGCTGCCACGTAAATCAAAGTCTATTTGTCCGCCTGTGCGTTCGTTAAATATGAGTAGGGTTTCGCTGTCATTTCTACTTGCTTGTTTTTCTTGTAGAAAGCTTGTGGTTTTACTTAGCATGTCTGCCAGTAAACCTGTAGCTATTTGCGTGTTGCCGTAAAAGGCTGTAAAGGTATCGGTATCATTCATAAGCATAATATTACCCTGATAAAATTAATTTGTCAATATTACCCCGATAAAATTATTTACTGCGCTGTAGTTAAGTAAAGCCCAGCTAGCTCCTCCTAATTGGAGAGGCTTTATAAAATACAAGTATTTGACTATGCTAAAAAACTTTATTTTCTAACAAACAAGCGCAAAGCCCTAATGGTGCCGTAATGAACACCCTCATGATAATTATTGTAATGAAGCGCCTCTAAAACACTGTTAAGCTCTCCCCCAAAACTCGTCTTATAAGGAAACTGTGTTTGCCTTTGCGCAACATCAGCAAACACACCCGCCTGCCAATCCTCTTGCGTCTTAGCTACCAAACGCAAACTCGCCTCACGCAACTCTTCTAAGTCAACCTTTCCTACCCAATTTTTAGGGCTACTCCCCTCAATAAAACGCTCAATCCAATCCTCACTCACATTCATAGGCAAACCCGCAAGATCATACGTAAGGAACTGCTGACTCACCACCAAATGACCAAAATTCCACACAATATTATTACCAAACCCCTCAGGAATACAGTAAAGCTGCGCCTCGCTAAACTCATCTAACGTTCTTAACATAGACATGCGAGTACGCTCGAGTAATAGTAGAGCTTGTTCCATAGCCTCATCCTTCCGCAATCTGATTCACAGCAATGTACTTATGTGAACCGTCACAAGATGGTATCTTTTTAGATAAACCACAACTACAGTCATGAAAGCCTTTACCCTTAAGAATTTGCTGCATGTACTTCTCAACTCGAGTATATAGCTTCTACTCAGCTTGTGCTTTGTGCAATGGTTTTGTAGCTTTAGATAGCTGCGCTTTTTTGCGCATAAGCAAGTTTGTTTCGACCTGAACGTTTTGCCTCGTAAAGCTGTGCATCTGCTAAAGAAAACAAGGCTTCAACGGTTTCGCAACTTGTATCAGAGGCAAGACCTATGCTTACCGTCACTTTTAAGTCAGCATGAATACTTGACCAGTCATAATACTCAATGCTTTTTCTCAGGCGCTCACACGCCAAAACAGCACCCGCTAAAGCCGTTTCAGGTAGCAAAATAGCAAACTCTTCACCACCATAGCGTGCAATCGGGTCAGCATCTCGCAAGCCTGCTTGTAAAAGTTGCGCAACTATTTTAAGAACAAGATCACCGGTAGCGTGAAAAAACCTATCATTAATACTTTTGAAATGATCAATATCAAGCATAACCACCGTAAGCGAACGACCGTAACGACGTGACAGCTTCAAGATATTTTCAGCCTGCTCAAACAAATAACGCCTATTATAAAGCCCTGTTAGGGCGTCACGAATACTCAGCTCTTTAACCTTCTCATTAAGAATCTCAAGTTCCTGAATATAGCTTTGCAACTCCCTGTTCTTTAACTCAATTGTTTCCTTTTCACGCTTTAAAACCTCAGTCTCATAAATCACTTCTAAGGCTTTTTGTTTCATGAGACTTTGCGTACTCACCTGTTCATTTTTATAAAAACTATGCTTTTCAAAATGCTCGAGTGCTTTTTTATACTGGCAGTTGTGCTTATAAATACGGCTGAGTAATTCATGGGCAGACGCTTGCGCTTCATGCTTTTCATTTTCAAAACTTTCGAGCGCTTTTAAAGCAAAGCTTTCAGCATCTTCAAGCTTGTCTTCTGCCAAGAAGAACTCACCTAGCATTAACTCCAAATGAACGGCCGACTCTTTATGTTTATGCGCCAACGCAATACCCTGCTGGCAATATGAAATACCCTTTTGATAACAGTTTCTACTGAACTCGAGTTCAGCTAAGCGGTGCAAAGCAAAAATACTGTAGCGAAAAATCTTGTTTGCTTGACACAAGTCCAAGGCGATCAAGAACTCTGACTCTGACTCTTGAAATGCTTTTTGCTTTAAGTAAACCCAACCTAAATTCACATGAAATGCAATTTTTGACCTGTCATTATAAATATAAGCTTCTGCTTTAAGAATATGTTCAGATGCTTGCCGCAAATTACTTTGTGTTGCGTAGTAGTAACCTAAATTAATATAACTAGGACATATTTCAGCAGCTATGCCAAGCATGAGTGATTTTTCTAGATTCTCTTTTAGACATTGGAACTGTTGTTCTTGGTTCCCTAAGTAAAAGTTGAGTCCTGCTTGCACGCGTAGTAACCTGACATACCAAACATCTTGCATGATTGTCACTAATGATTTTGCTTGATAAATGTTTTGTGCTGTCTGAGTAAGTTCATTTTTACGTAAATTCAAAAAAGATTTCACTATGTGACACTTAGATTTAATATCTGCGTTTATGCGTTTAGTTTCAAGCTGTTCGAGTTGCTGCGTAACGTATGCAGGTTCCTCATCAACCAAGGCCCAGAGTTCTTCTAGTTCATCATTTATCTGTGATTGGTTGTGGTCAAGTTGATTCATTACAACTATAAAGTTTACATACAAGTAATTACACTTTCATTACAAGTTATTTAACAAAACACTTAACTAAACTATGTCAGAAAAAAGACCAAACATAGCTTCTTTATCAAATCTTTATAAAAGGTTTTTAAGTCCTTTATCTTTGTACTCCAAACTTAATGCATAAGCTTAGACAAATCTCTAAGCAAATCACGTATTAGGAGTTTTTTTATGGTTAATCATTCTCAACAAATTGCTGAGCTAAAAGGTGTCACGAGAATCTATCCGCTTGGTAAAACAGAAGTTCACGCTCTTAAAGGTGTGTCTTTCAAAATTAATAAGGGTGATTTTGTCTCGATTGCTGGGCCTTCAGGTTCAGGTAAATCAACCATTTTAAATTTGCTGGGTTGCATTGATACCGCAACAGCAGGTCAAGTAATTATTAATGGGGTTGAAACCTCTAAACTAAATGATCGTCAAATAACCAATTTACGTCATGAGGTTCTAGGCTTTATCTTCCAGTCTTTTAATTTAATTCCTGTACTAAATGTTTATGAAAACGTTGAATTTCCGCTTCTTTTAGGCAAGAACGGCATGTCTAAAGCAGAAACAAAAGACTGGGTTCATTACTTAATTAACGCCGTAGGTCTTAACAACTGGGCTACGCATAAACCCAATGAGCTTTCAGGTGGTCAGCGTCAGCGTGTGGCTATTGCCAGAGCGCTTGCTACCAAACCAAGCATTATCATGGCAGATGAACCCACTGCAAATCTTGATTCTAAAACAAGTGAAGCCATTATTGACCTAATGCGCAAAATGAACCGAGAGCTTGAAACTACCTTTATTTTTAGTACTCACGATCAAGATATTGTTGATATTGCTGATCATGTTATTCGCTTGCAAGATGGTCTTATCATTAAAGATTACAAGACAAGCTCTATACCTAAAGATATAGCTTCTGAACCAAGCATAGCTAAGGTCAGCGCATGAGCATTTTATGGAAGATTGCTTGGCGCAACCTGCGTGAGCACAAAACCAAAACGCTCATCATTGGTATTTTGGTTGCACTTGGCGTGAGTCTGCTTGTCGTTGGCAATTCTGTTTTAGAGAGCATTACCAAAGGCATGGAAACCAGCTACGTTGAGAACTTTACGGGTGACTTAATCATTCGCAATAGCAGCGAAGAAACCGTGGCGCTCATTGGCGCATTTGGTGCTGCGCCCAATGTCATTGAAAATTACAGTGACGTTACGACTTATCTTGATAGCCAAGCAGACATTAATCAGTACACTCCTCTACTAACGGGCGCAGCAAGTGTCAACTTAGACACCGAAGCTTTATCATTTGCATTCCTATGGGGCATAGAACCAAGCACTTACTTTGAAATGTTCCCAGATAAATTTGTAGTCACCTCAGGGCGTCAGCTTCAAGGTGGTGAAACAGGCATCATGCTGTCACAAGGTGTTGTTGATGATGTACTAACAGAACATGCTATTGAACTCAAAGTAGGGCAGCAAATCAAATTGTTTTCACAAAACGACACCACCGGCACAAAAATACGAGAACTCGAAATTATAGGCATTGGTTACTACAGCAACGCAGCAGGCTTACTAGACCGCATTTCATTAGTAGATGCCAATACCGTTCGCTCATTAGCAGGGCTCACCTCAGTCAAAGTAAATAACTCGAGTAGCTCTGAAGTCTTAGACACAAGCGAAGATTCCCTTTTTGGAAACTCGAGTGATAGCACAGACAGTCTTTTTGGGGCTTCTCTTTTCTCTGAGGCTGATACTTTAGGAACAGCAGCTCCTGTTGATTTTGATAATATTCTTGGTGACACATCTGTTCGAGATGAATTTTTAGCGCTTGATAATAACGCTTGGCATTTTCTACTGCTTAATACGGGTGGTAGCAATGCCGCGAGTATTACTGAGGGCATAGGCACTATTGAGACTGCTGATTTGGTGGTTGAAGATTGGCGTTGGGGTGCTGGTTTTATTGCTAACTTGGCGTTTAGTATTCGCGATATTTTAAACATAGTCATTTTTGTTATTGCGATTGTGGCGGTCATTATCATTATGAATACGCTGGTTATTTCTGTTACTGAGCGCATTGGTGAAATTGGCACGATTCGTGCTATTGGTGGGCAGAAGAACTTTGTGCGCAGCATGATTACCACTGAGGTACTGACCATCACCTTAGTATTTGGTCTTGTCGGCATTGCCTTTGGTAGTTTAACGATTGGCATTTTGAATCTGCTGGGCTTACCTGCAACAAACATCTTTTTACAAGTTCTTTTTGGTGGCTCTACCTTAAAACCTGTTTTGTCTATTAGTTCTCTGTTTTTATCTGTCATTGCGGTTGCCATTGTTGGTGTTGTCGCAAGCCTCTACCCTACTAGTATTGCCTTAGGCGTTTCTCCTGTTCAGGCAATGCAAAGGAAATAAGGAGATAGTATGCAATCTTTACGAATCGCTTATCGCAATGTTTTACGCCAAGCCAAACGAACTGCTCTTTTAGGTGGCGCTATTGCTTTTGGTTTTTTCATCTTTACCCTTTTAAATGGCTTTACCGCTGGGCTTTTAGGCAGCGTTTCTGAGAATTTTGCTGACGCTTCAGGTGGGCATATTTATGTCACGGGTAGCGAGGTTAGTGGTTTAGGTAGCGAAATTTCATTTATTCGGAACCCGCAGAACGTAGAAGATGCCTTAAGCGTTATTCAAGATGAGATCTTGTCTTACAATACGCGTTCAAGCGCCAGAACCAGCGTTATCTTTGGCTCAACAGAAGAAAATGTTCAACTTCAAGGGGTGAACTTTTCACAAGAAACAAACCTTATTAATACCTTAACCTTCTCAGCAGGAAGTGCTGAAACGTTCTTGAGTAATCCTAATGGCATTTTGCTACCTGAAGAAACCTTAGAAGATTTAGGCATTGAAATTGGTGAAACGGTCATTCTTAAAACCACGACCATTAATGGTCAACAAAATGTTGGCGATGCGGTTGTGGTAGGTAGCCTAGTTGCTCAAAGCTTATTTGTACCGGGCGCACCCACCTTTGCTTACGCACATATCGAAATGCTTAATAGCTTACTTGACATGACAGCAGAGCAGTTCCAAACCCTAAATATCTACCTAAATGACTTAGGCACTATTGACACGGCAACTACGACTCTCTTTACAGAACTAGCACGTAATAACGAAGTTGAGCCCCGTGAAGAATCAAGTTTTGGTCCACCCAGCCCAGATCAGCTTGGCTTTGGCGGCATAAGCAGTGTGGATGAAGATGAACGCTGGGAAGGCACAAAATATGCAGTGACTAATCTTAATGACAACTTAGAAGGCATTAACGATCTAGTAGGCATTATTAATAACATCGGTCTGATTATCTTTGTCATCATCATCATCATCATCATGGTGGGCGTTATGAACTCTTACCGCATGGTCATGATTGAACGCACTGCCGAGATTGGCACCATGCGAGCCATGGGCGTACACAAAGCAGGCATAAGAAATATCTTCATCTGGGAAGCCCTTTTTGTTGCCCTAGCTGGAACGCTAGCAGGCTTAGTTCTGGCTTTCATTGCGATGGCCGGCATAAGCCTAATCAATTTTGGTACAGATAGTACCTTTAGCCTCTTTTTAAACCAAGGTCGCCTAGCTTTTAACTGGTCTTTCTTAAGCACTCTCGCAAACATACTGCTCATCTGCGTTATGAGTGCAGCCGCCGTTTATGTACCCGCCAGAGCAGCAGCTCAGTTACAACCAGCAGAAGCCTTACGCGCTGGCTAAGCTAGTCAAGCTACACAGCCTATTCATTCAATTCACTATTACTCGCCCCCTATTTGAGGGGGCTGAGAGAATTACCTAAAAAACCAAACAAACCTTCAAATTTAACAAGGAGAAAACCATGAAAACACAAACCCTTACAAACCAAAAACATCAAATCATCAAAAGCTCAATTCTAGCAACCCTAGTCACCCTCTTAGTCATTAGCTTCGCTAGCTTCTCAAACGCACAAGAAACCGACTTCGAAGGCATTTTGCAGCAAATTGATAGCAACAGCATCTTTCCTGATGATTTCAGCGCAACCCTAACCCTCGATGAGCGAGATCCAGCAGACGGCGACAGCATTTCTAAAGTACGCATGTTTCGTCGTGATGCTGACGATAAGTTCTTACTTTTATTTGAACGCCCAGAAGTGCAACTAGGTCAAGGCTACCTAAATATTGACGATGGACTTTGGTTCTATGACCCTGAAAGTAGACAGTTTACCTTTACGAGCACTAGTGAAAGCTTTGGCGGTAGTGACGCTAGAAACAGTGACTTTCAAGCCTCCAGCCTAGCTGATGATTATGATGTTATTTCAGGTACAGAAGGTAGTCTAGGTCAGTTTGACGTCTGGATTTTAGAGCTAGAAGCCACCAACGACGAAGTGACCTATCCGTTCCGCAAACTCTGGGTAACCAAAGAACCCCAGCTCATTTTAAAAAGCGAAGATTTCAGCCTCACCAAACGCCTCCTACGTACCTCCTACTTTCCTAGTTACGCCAAAGCAGGCAACAGCTTTGTCGCTGACCAACAACTCTTTGTAGACGCTCTCGTTGAAAACAAACAAACCAAAATCACGCTAGAAGAAATCTCAACCAACGAAATACCTGACAATGTCTTTAGCAAAGCTTACGTAGAACGAGTGAACCGCTAATGTTAAAACGCTTCACAGTTTTAATCATAAGCCTAGCCCTAGTCAGTACTTTTGCAATAGCGCAAAGCGATCTAGATGACAGTTTATTTGGTGAAAACTCGAGTGAGGAAAGTACTGACGATAGCCTCTTTGGTGGCAGTAATGATGTTTTTGGTGACAGTATTTTTACCGAAATCGAAGAGGACCCAAATGCTAACCCTGCTGATGCGCTTTTAACTAACGAGGCTGTGGTGATTGGGGGTAACTTTGGCGTTTCTGCTCAGATTAATCTGGGGCTTAATGCTAAAGACAATGAAGATGCTTTTACAAGTGGTCTTAGCGATTTAAGTACCAGACTTTTCTTAGATGCCAGACCTACACCTGACTTTCGTGCCTTTGCCAAAGGAGACATTTCTTATGACAGCAGTGACGGTGTTTCCTTTGATCTTCGTGAAGCCTTTGCTGATATTGCCATTGAAGACACAGTTTTTCTAAGGGCAGGCAAACAAACCATAAATTGGGGTGTAGGCTTGTTCTTTAGCCCCGCTAACCTAGTTAATATAGAAAACATTGACCCTGAAAATACAGGTGCGGAGCTTGCTGGACCCGTAGCCATAAAAGCTCAAGTACCTATAGGCAATAATAACTTTAGCGGCTACGCCCTCTTGAACACTATTGATAGTGGTACGGATATAGGACTAGCTGCACGCTACGAATTCTTAGTGGAAAACTACGAACTAACCGTTGGCGGTGTCATTCGCAATGAAGCACCTTGGGCAATCATGACCACCGCAACCGGCGCAATTGAAGACATAACCGTTTTTGCTGAACTAGTACTTGAAGGCAACACAGACAAAACCTTCATTATTAAAGATGACACCTCACCCTTAGGCTATAGCGCTAGTTCTTCAGATGACCTATATGCCTCTGCAACCCTAGGTGCAAGAGCAAGCTACACAACTGAAAATGATCTTTACTCAGTAGAAGGCGTCGTGCAGTACTTCTTTAACGGCTTAGGCTACGAAGATAGCTCTGTCTTTACAGAAAAACCACAAGTTGTTGGGGCACTCCTTGGACAAGGCCAACTCAGCTTCTCTGACCTCATGGAACGCGGGCAGCACTACGCCGCCATAAGCATTAACTCACAAGACCTAGCAAACTCAGGCTTTACCCCCTCACTGCTATGGCTAGGCAATCTAAGTGACGGCTCAGGCATTATTAGTGCCAGTGTCAATTACACAGACATTGAGTACTTCACCCCCAGCTTAAGTTACCGTTACAACTACGGTAATGAAGGCGCAGAGTACAGCCCGCAAGGTGGCAAACACAGCCTAACCCTAGCTCTAGATATAAGTGGCTCATTTTAAAGAAGAACCAAGCAATAATAAAAAAGTAGGCAGCTAAAACCCATCTACGACCTACTTAATACTAGCCTTTTTTCATCACTACAGTACTCAGGAGAAAAGATGTTCAAAAAGCTATTAATCAGCAGCATTTTAGTCTTAAGCACAAGCACTTTTGCGCAAGAAAGCTGCGAAAGCCTACTAAGCGGTTTAGAGCAAACCTTAGAACAAACCCAAAGTATTTATAGAGAAAGCAAAATGAAAATGGGGTTCATAGAACTCGCCTCATTCACATCCATTGTACAACAAACACCAGAAGGACTTGAAGTTAGCATACTCGAGCTTACAGGCATGCAGCCACCTGAAAATGAAGCGCAACAAGAAGAACAAGGTTGGCTTGGGCCCTTTGACACAAAAATATTTAACTGCAAAGACCACAAACTCAACGCTCTCAGCGAGCAACGCTACACACTCGAGCTTACTGATTATGACGAAGACTCACCCCCGCAAAGCTTTACACTTACGTTCTTAATTTCTGAGCCTAATCACTATTTTTTAGAAAGCCTTCAGGCAAGAATTAAAGCCCCTAACATGCCACTCACAGGAAATATGGAGACAAGCTTTAGTGATTGGACCCTGCAAGACTAAAGATCAGGTGAATACTCAGGATACGCAGCTTGGTCAAACGATTGCCAAGCTGCGTTCATTTCATCATGCGTGAAACCAAGCCGCTGTTCATTGTGCGGTAAAACCCTTAGCCAAATGACGAAAAAAAGGCAAAATCCACCACTCAGCCGTTTTAAGCTCGAGCCATAGTAAGTGTGAAAAAACACCTCCCACTTTGTAAAACTCGCTTGCTTTAAAGTCCCTAAGTTCTTTTTCTATATCATAAGAAACACGGCATTCTTCAGCTGTCCAACCACTCTGCGTGTGTTCAAAAATGCAGTAACCTGCACTAGTATCTTTATCTAAGGGTAAACCTGCTGAAGGTGTACGAATAAACTGATGCCGCGTTTCTTTATAACGCCAGAATCTATGTAAATGCGAACCAATGAGCGTAGTTTGTTCTGGAAAAGGTTTAAACACCTGAGCCCAATCCGCTCTACTTAATTTAGCAGTTAGGTTTGCCCTGTCATTTCCAGGTGCACCATGCGTCATAAAAAGAGGATGTTCACCAGCAACCAAACAAAGCATGGCAGGTAAGCCATATAGCCAGCTTTTAATAGCAGCATCTAAATGCTCAAACTCATACCTTGTAACCGCCCAATTATCCCAAAACCACTTCTCATCGTTAGGGTTTTCAAGCTCGAGTAAGTATCTTTCATGATTTCCTCTGCTAACCGGAATACCCAAGGTTTTAATTTGCTTAGTTACATAGTCAGACTGCGCTGAACTGGTAATCATGTCACCATTGCAGACAACATCTTTAATACCTCTTGCAGCTATATCATTCAGCACCGCGTTAAGCGCTTGTTTGTTACCGTGAATATCAGAAAAAACAGCAATGCGCTTGGTTGATTCTGAAAAAATAGGTTCTAAATTCATCATGTTAATTTAAGTTGATACCCTATCTCAAATTCAGTTTCTTTGAATCCTAAAGCTTTATAAGCATCTAGGGTTTCTTTGCTTTCGCCCCAAGATGAAAACTGAAACGTTCTGCAACCTTTTTCAAATAAATAACTTAAGCCAACATGAGCAAATGCAATAGATACCTGAGGGAATCGCCAATCTACATGCAAGGCTGGCGGGCCAACATGAGCACACTTTTCACCTTCGCTTAATTCGGAGATATTTACAGCATCAAAGCCAATGTAGTTGGAATCTTCAAAAAAGAAAAACATTTCCTCTTCGCTAAAAAATTCTAAGTAATTTTTCTTAACCACTTCCTTTGCAAGGTCATCCTCTACTATGTACTTGTGTCCCCATAAATCTCCCCAAAATTCACGTCCTGCTTTTATTATCATGCTTAGTTTTTCTTCATCACTTAGCTCGAGTTCGGCGTAGCTTCTAACAATAAACTCTTTAGCTAGCTTAGCTTTACTAGGAAGCCTTTCAAAGCTAGCTTGCATGGCAATAAAGTTACCTGCTATTTTGAAACCTTGTTTTTCAACAAAGGCTTTTGCAGCCGTTTGATGCCGCTTTACATAAGCATCTATGGCAGTTGCCTTAATTGCTTTGGCATGCTCGAGTGCGACTTGAAATAGTTGTGTGCCGATGCCTTGTCTGCGCCAGTCTGGGTGTACAAGCAGCATTTGGTCTGCACTTGGATTTTGTTGAATTCGCCAGAGGTCACAAACCGCTATGAATGTTTGTGGGTTTTCAGGGTGCTCTATAACAAAACGATCTTGCTCTAAATCAATACCAAACATGTCAGCAAAATCACGTTGTTCTTGTTCTGTTTTTTGTTCGTTACGTTCCTCTTTAGCTAAAGCTACATTCAAGAACGCAACATAAGCTGGAAAATCTTGCTCTGGTCTGAATACTCGAGTGTTCATGGCATCTCCCCTTTTCGGCTTTAGTATAGCTTTCATTTTAGGCGCTTAGAAGCTATCTGCAGAAGCGAGTTGAGGACACTCGAGTTTGAAGGCTTTGGCTTTTTCTACGGTTCTTATCCATTCGTAGTAGAGTGCTTTGGTGTAGATGATTAATCCGCCTGCATTTTTGATGCGTTGTAAACCTGCTTTGTGTGCTTTTTTGGGTGAGCCTGTTGCGTCTGCAACTACAATAACTTGGTAGCCTTTTTGCATGAGCCCTAGGGCTGATTGGGCTATGCAAACATCTGTTTCTAAGCCTATAAGTACGCAGGTTTTTCGCTTTGTTTCTTGTATAGCGCTCATTATGTCTGCTTGTTCTGCTAGGCCAAAAATCATTTTGTCATAAATACTTTCGTTACTTAGGCAGTCTTGAATGGAGGTATGAACTGTTCCTAGGTCGGCAATGTCTTCTGCCGTGACGATTGTAGGGATGTTGAGCCATTTGGCAACGCTTATGAGCCAGCACGCTCGCCTTATGAGTTCTTCTGCTTGCAAGGTTGTGAGTTTTTCTAGAAAAGCATCTTGTATATCTATGGCTATGAGCATGCAGTCATCTGCTTTTATTAGGCTGGTGTTTGGCATGGCTTTAGTTTAGCTTGATGTTTGAGGCCTTTGAGTTGGGCTTAGCTGCCTAACCTACAATCATCGAGGGGGTTATTTCTGTTTTTCTTTTGTCTATGTAGGCTTTGAGTTCTTCTTGTATGGCTGTGTCTAGCTGGGGTTGTTCGTAGCTGGTGAGCATTTCTTTGACTTTTTTGTTGGCGCGTTGCTCGGCGTTTTGTGAACCGTTGGCTGCCCATGTTTCGCCTGCGTCATAGTCGAAGAGTTCAGCTCGGTAGAAGGCCGTTTTGAAGTGCCGCATGGTGTGCGCAGTACCTAGGTGGTGTCCGCCGGGGGGGACTTCGTTAATGATTGCGTCCATGGCCCACTGGTCTTCATCCCAGTTTATGCCTCTTAAGAGGGTGTCGTACATGCCGAGGGTTTCTAGGTCAAGTACGAATTTTTCGTAGCCTGCGGTTAGGCCGGCTTCTAGCCAGCCTGCTGCGTGGAGTATAAAATTAGGTTGGCTCAGCATGCTGGGGTTTATGGATATGGCGCTTTCATAGGCGGCTTGGGCATCTGTTATTTTTGAGCTAGCGTAGTTGCCTGCTGCTCTGAAGGGGATTTTGTAGTGGCGGGCCATTTGGGCGCTCATGTAGAGGGCAATTTGACTTTCGGGTGCGCCCATGACAGGTGCGCCACTTTGTAAATCTACAATGCTCTGAAAGCTACCGTAAACACAGGCTGTGCCTGCTTTGACCATTTGTGCAAAGACAATGCCAGCTATAGTTTCGGCGTTGAGTTGCGCTACGGTTCCTAAGATAGATACGGGGCCCATGGCGCCTGAGAGTATGAAGGGGGTTACGTTTACGATTTGGTTGTGCTCGGCGAAGGCTATGAGCAGGCTGAGCATGCGGTCATCTAGGCGTCGTGGGCTGCTTACATTGACAATGCAGTGCAGGTAGTGTTTTTCGCTCATAGCTTTTTCACCATAAACAATTTCTGCCATTTTTATGCTGTCTAGCCCTATCATGCCTGTGTGGTAGACACCCATGAGGGGTTTGTCTGTATGCAAGAAGTGCGTGTTCATGGTTTGCAGGTGTCGCTCAGTTATGGCTACGTCGCTGGGTACAACAATTTCGGAACCACTGGTATGCAGGTAGGGTGTCATTTGGGAGAGTTTAACAAAATTTGTTAAGTCTTCTAGGGTGCCTGCACGTCGTCCCTTTTCTATATCTTGCACGTAAGGTGGGCCTGCTACGGGTGCAAAGCATGCGTATTTATCTCCTATAATCACGTCTTTATCTGGGTTTCTAGCTGACCATGTGAACTGGCTGGGGGCTTTAGCTAGGTACTCTGCTACAAGTTCCCTGTCAAAGCATGCAACTTGGTCACCATCTACTTTAACGCCATGTTTTTTGAGAATATCTACCGCTTCGTCATATAAAAAAGCAATGCCGCCTTCTTCTAAGATTTGCATGCTTTTATCGTGTACTTGCTCTACTTGTTCAGGCGTTAAAATGTTATAGGTAGGTATGTTTGCGTAAGGTTGTGTATAGCTTGCTTTAACTTCAGAGCTTCTTTTTGCTCGGCCTCTGCGTTTACTTTGTGATGCTTCACTCATGATGAACTCCAAACAAGCTTGATACCCTTTGACTGTTTTAACTGCGTTTCACTCGAGTTCAGTTTACAGTTGTTTTTGTAGTTTTTATTGTACCGATGTTTTTGTTGTTTCATCATAGCGACCAACACGTTAGCTTATAAAGTGTCTATCTTTGGCATAGAGGGCTAACTGCAATCTGTCTTTAAGGCCTAACTTTGAGAATATGCTGCTTAAGTGTGCCTTTACGGTTTTTTCGCTTATGCCTAGTTCTTTAGCTATGGCTTTGTTTGTGAGTCCTTTGCTGACTTCTTGCATGACTTCTTTTTCTCGTTTGCTTAGATCATTTAGTAAATCCAAAGGTTGCTCAGTTAAGACCTTTAGTGCTTTTGGGTCAAGTACCAACTCACCTCTTAGTGACGCGTAAATAGCATCTCTTAAGTAACTAGGGCCAGAGTGTTTTGCTAAGAAACCCTGCACACCTAAACGCATGGCTTCACGAACATAATCTTCATCTAAAAAACTCGTTAAGATAAGCACTTTGGCTTCAGGCTGATGCTGCTTAATGCTAGGGATAAGCTCGAGTCCGTTTTCGCCTTCAAGCTGAATATCTAGCAGTACCATGTCAAAACTTAAGGTTTTAAGTAGCTTATGGGCTTCTTTGCTTGTACTAGCTTCTGCTATAACCTCTAAATCATCTGATAAGTCTAAGAATGCTTTTAGGCCTTCTCTTACGATTGGGTGATCATCTATGATAATGAGTTTAGTCATGCTGAATCAGTTCCAACTTAAGTCCACCATAGGCACTTTCAGAAAACCTTAGGTCAGCAGCTAGTACCTTAGCTCGAGCTTTCATGTTGTGCATACCTAGACCTGCTTTGTGAGGCTGTTTTAGACCTTTGCCGTCATCTTCTATGATGAGTCTTAGGCTGTTTTTGCGTTTATGCAGCTTTATCCAGACGTTGCTTGCATTAGCGTGCTTTAAGACATTATGAAGGGCTTCTTGGCTTATCCGGTAAAGGGCTTCTTCTTGCTGCTCACTTAAGTGAAATTTATCGAGTTCAAGGTGAGTATTTAGGCTACCAGATGTACGCTTTGTTAATCTTTTGAGTGCGTAACTTAAACCTTGACTTAGGTCAGCTAGGCGTAAAACCTCAATAAGGCTTTTAAGTTCAGCTTGTGCCGCGCTAATAAGGTCTGAAGCTTTAGCGATATTAGCTTGTTTTTGTTGCTCTTGGGTGGTTTCTTGAGCAATATTTAAAGATAAGTCAGCTGCAAATAAAAGTTGTGCTAAAGAGTCATGCATATCTGTAGCTAAGCGTTGGCGTTCTTCTAGCGTGGCAGCGTAACGCGCTTCTTCTTCACGTGCAATCATCAGTTTAGAGCGCTCAAAAGCCGTACCGAGTTGCTTACCTACCGTCGTTAAAAAATCAAGATTCTCAGAATCAAACTTTGTTTGTCCTGTCGCTGCCAAATTCAAAATACCTACCGGGCCCGCCTGACCTAGTAACGGCATGCTGGCATGAAGCTCGAGTTCTCCTTTATTACCTTCGGCTTGTTCTAAACGAGAGCAATACACAATGTTTACACCGGTATCGAGTTGACCTTTTTTAAATAAGGATTGGCATTCGCAGCCCCCTTCACAAAGCACAGCTTTATCGTTTTTTAAGAGCGCTTCGGGTAAACCCATGTCAGCAACTGTGCGAAAGCTTAGGTGTTGTTTATCAGTTTCACTGGCATCTTGTCGTTATTAAGAACACCCAGCCTGTCGCTAAATTCTCGAGTTTCACTAAGCGTTCTAGGGCTTCTTGTAAGGCAAGTTCAAAGTCAGCCTGTCGGTTCAAAATATCCCCAATGGCATTGAGGGTAGACAGTTGTTTAAGGTGTTGCTCTGCAGAGTTCATAGTTATCCTTTTAACTTAAGAGCTGCAATGGCCAAATAGTAAAAAATAGTCATAATCGTAAAAGCCCTCTTGCTACACTCTTAACATGAATGACCAGCAGCGCGTGCAATTCATGGCTAACCTCTTTTATGTACTTTACAGCGACAGCAGCATAAGCCAAGCTGAAGAGCAAGTTTTTAACAGATTCGCTATGCAAATTTCAGCAAAGCGCCCCCACCTAGACTTAGCAGTAGAGAAAGCTCGAGCGCCTAAGTTTGAACTTAGTTTTCCCTTTCGTTTTGCTGACGCTATTTTTAATTTAGAAGCCATGCTCATAACCGTACTTATAGATAAAAAGCTAGATGTAAACGAGAAAAAAGCTATTCAAGCTGCCAAGCAAAAACTCGAGCTTAGTGAGGCGCAGTTTAAGCGTGTGGTTGAGGATGCTAAAGCGTATTTGTTAGCCAAGTCAGTTTAAGCCTTTCTATTAAAATAAAACTAAACATCTGAAAAACGTCTCAGATGTTTAGCTTAGCGAATGCTTTTTGTTTGTTTTTAAGACCTTAGTCTTATTTGATTTGCACTTTAGGGAAGTTGTTCAATGCTTATGGTTACTACGGGTTCTTCCCAATTTAGGGCTGCTGCGTCTATATCACCATTACCCATAAGGCCTGCATGGTGCTCTACAGTGCCTTCTGCACCGTCAATTACACGTACACCACTATTGCCACAAGGTGGGCCCGGAATATGTGCACACAGTTCTGTATTGGCTTCTGTACCTGCGTCATAAACGTTTGCATGTGGACTCATCATCATATCGTCAGACATCATGTCATCATCAGACATTGCATCTTCACTCATATCTTCAGACATTGCATCTTCACTCATATCTTCAGACATTGCATCTTCACTCATATCACTATCACTCATGTCAGAGTCACTCATGTCAGAGTCACTCATATCGCTATCTGACATATCGCTATCCATCATGTCATCAGACATCATGTCAAATAAAGGTGTAGAAAGCTGAGCAAAAAAGGCGTCATTAGTTGTGACTAGCATGCCTGCAACTGATAAGTAATGAAAGTCATTATCTACTTCAATCTCAATAGTTACTGACTCACCTGGCATAAGTGGGCCTTCAGCTATGATCGCAGCATTAACTTCAGGGAAGAGAGAGGCAATCGCAGCAAGCTCAGAAGCATCACCATCTTCAGCTAAGCGTGCCAACTCAGGACTAGCTGCTTCACCTTGAGTAAAAAGTGCGTAATCTGATGTATGGTTAATCAGTAATGGGGGGCTAAAAATCTGATTACTG
>CAZWJZ010000044.1:0-9402 GCA_964634665.1 uncultured bacterium
CTCCACTGGTGAAAAGGGCAATTGAAGCTGGATTGAAGGCGGTTTTGCACCTGAAAATACTGATTATCCAGCCTCAATTGCCCTTTTCACCAGTGGAGAAGCTGCCACGCACATTAATGGTGTTTGGGAAGTTCCTACGATGGTTGACTTAGCAGCCAAAGGTGAACTGTTTGACTGGGGTGCAGTGCGCATTCCTGTTTGGTTTGACCAACCTGCAACATGGGCTGATTCACACGCATTTGCTATACCAAACGATGCCAGAAACCCTATAACAGATGAAAAATTAGCAGCTGTTTTAGAAGTTATGGCTTGGATGAACAAAAACAGCCTTTTCTGGGCAACCGCAGGTCACATTCCAGCTTACTCACCTGTTGTAGCTAGTGAAGATTACGGAATGATGGAGCCAAATTCTGACTACGCTATCTTGGCAGACAACGCATTCTTTGACCCCGCATCAACCATTACAGGTGTAGCTTCACCTGCTTATGACGCAGCCCTTAACTTACTTGTTCCTTCCATTAATGGTCAGCTCCCTTCAGATCAAGCTATTCAAATGATGAAGCAAGAACTCGAGTCTCAGTTAAGATAAGTTCTTTTTTGCCCCTCTGCAAAACGTTGCGGAGGGGCAAATCTTAAGGAGATTAGTATGGCGCAACCCAGCATGCAAAAACGAAAAAAAGCTGATGAGACTTTTTCTGTTGCAATGAAAGAACCTAGGTCGCGTCGGCGCAAGTTACTTATGTGGCGTGACGCGGCATTACTCGTTACGCCTTTCATGCTCCTTTATTTGGTTTTTTTTATTTTTCCTACCCTCAGGGTTTTTCAACTTAGTTTTACAGATGCTCCCCTTATTGGTGGGGGTAACTTTGTTGGCTTAGAAAATTATAAACGCCTCTTAGGTGATTTTTTATTTTGGAAGTCCTTAAAAAACACAGGTTATTTTGTTCTTTTAACTGCTGTTCCTAACACACTTATTGGTCTTATGTTCGCCCTTATGGTTATTCGTCTAAAACGAGGGCGAAGCTGGGTTCTGGCAGCCTTCTTTTTGCCTAATATGCTAACAGTTAGCGTGGTAACTATCATTTGGCAATGGATTCTTAATTCTCAGTTTGGTATTTTCAATCTTTTATTAGGAACCAAATTTGCGGTTTTTAGTAGCCCAGATTGGGCCATGCCTATGATTGCCTTTATTACAATTTGGTGGACGGTAGGCTTTAATATGTTGCTTTTCATAGCAGGCTTACAAGCCATTCCTAAAGAGTATTACGAAGCGGCTTCTATTGACGGAGCAACCAGTAATCAGATGTTCTTTGGTATTACTTGGCCACTCCTTTGGCCTATCACGGCCTTAGTCTTAACTTTACAACTTATTGCTCAGCTCAAAATATTTGACCAAGTCTGGCTAACCACCCGAGGGGGTCCTTTTAACTCAACCATTGTCATGCTGCAATTTGTTTACCGTGAAGCCTTTCAAAACTTCAGAGGTGGTTACGCCTCAGCTATATCCATTGTTTTATTTCTTATTATTATGGTTGCCTCAGTTCTTCAATTCTGGATTTTACGGAGTGGTCGCCGATGAAAAACCGTACTACTGCCCCAGGCATTATAGGTACCATCTTTACTATTTTCATGGCTTTGGTTTGGATATTCCCAATCTACTGGGCCATAGTCACTTCACTCAAAACCGAGGCTAACACGGTTACCAATCCACCCCAATGGCTACCAATACCTTTAACCTTTGCTAACTACACTCGAGTGCTTGGCGAGAGTGGCTTGTTTCGTTGGTATTTTAATAGCCTATTTACCAGTCTTATCACGACGGCTTTAGTTATTTTTCTTTGTGCACTTTGTGGCTTTGCTATTTCGCAACTTAGCTTTCC
Source organism: uncultured bacterium (assembly GCA_964634665.1). GTDB lineage: Bacteria > Deinococcota > Deinococci > Deinococcales > Trueperaceae > JAHEBB01. The sequence goes on from CAZWJZ010000044.1 coordinate 1,881, forward strand.
GGGTAAAAAGTTTCTGTATTGGCTTCTTTTGGCGGGCTTTATGATTCCGGGTCAGGCGTTAATTGTGCCTTTGTTTGGTCTTTTGGCAGATTTTGGTTGGGTTAACAGTTATCAGGGGATTATTTTGCCACAAGTGATTGCTGTTATTAATATTATTATTTATAAGCAATTTTTTGATTCGGTACCCGTTGAGCTTAGAGATTCAGCCATAATAGATGGGGCGAGTTCTTTGCGTATCTTTAGAAGCATTTATATGCCGCTTAATATGGGCATAACTTGGGCACTAGCCATTGTTACCTTTATTGGGGTTTGGAATAGCTTTTTCTGGCCTTTCTTAATTACCACCTCTGAATCCATGATGACCATTCCTGTAGGTATTACGCAGGTAACAGATTCTTTTGGTGTTCAGTACGCTCGAAGTATGGCTATGGCCATTTTAGCGGGTTTACCGGTGGTTGTGGGTTACCTCATTTTTCAAAAACGTGTAACCGAAGGCATTATGATGACAGCGGGTTTAAAAGGTTAGAAACGATCAGGCTAGTTTGGATTTTATGCAGGAATACCGATCAAGCGCTGAGATTCCCTGCATAAAATAAGCTGAGATAGTTAGGTATCTCTATGGTGAATTTGCAAAATGCAAATTCACCATAGCAGAGCGAGTGTCACGAAGTACCGAGCGAAGCGTACGGATAGACCCATTCAGTATTTTGCAAACCTTCTATGGAGTAACTTAGTTCATTTAAGTTAGAAAGGAAGCGAGAGCTATGACCTCATGGTCAAAGCCTAAAGCCCGGGGCTTGCTTATAACAGGCCTAACGCTAGTCTTGGCAGCACTCTGGGTTTACCCAATTTTTCGGTTCTTCAACCCTATTGCTGTCACGCGTGAGCTGTTTGCTTCTTTTACAGATATCATTGCTAATTTTCAAACCCAAGACTTTTTAGAAAGCCTCGAGTTTCGCTGGTACCTTAATAGTTTAAGTATTTCTATACTAGTGACTATACTAACTATTTTCTTATCTGCCCCTTGTGCATACGCAGTCTCAAGACTTTCTTTTCCAGGTAAAAATATACTCTTTGGGCTTCTGTTAGCAGGCATTATTGTTCCTAAAGAAATCTTGATAGTGCCTTTATTTATGGATTTAGCGAGTGTTGGCTTAGCTAATAACTATATTGGTATTGGTTTACCGCAAGTTATAGCTCCACTAACTATTTTAGCGTTTAAGTATTACTTTGATCAGGTTCCTGTTTCTTTACGAGAAGCAGCGCATTTAGATGGTGCTAGCGAATGGCACATTCTCTGGTCTATTTTTATGCCTATAAACCGCACCATCAGCATAGTTCTTGTGCTTTACACTTTTATAACAACTTGGAATAACTTTTTTTGGCCTTTTGTTATTACCTACTCAGAAGAACTCATGACGCTGCCAGTTGCTCTAGGCACCCAAGGCTTTGGAACCTTTGGCTTTACAGGCTTAGCTGTAACTGTCATTTTCTTTTTGCTACTGGGTTTCATCATGCAGCTTTTACTCATACAAACAGGCATTGTGCAAACTAAAGTTGATAAGCGCAGTGTCTCAGTTCAACTGCGTCCGCTAGCTGTACTCTTGGCCTGCATTACTGTTTTTATTGCAGGTGTTTGGGGCTACACTCGAGTGCAACACTACATTGCTATTCGGCAACCTGTAGCAACGCCTTTAGAAACACGTTGGGCAAGCACGGTCACGCCTGAAAATGTTCATGCTGAGTACCCACGTCCGCAACTCGAGCGTGAAAACTGGCTTAACCTTAATGGCTTGTGGAATTACGCGATAACAAGCAAACGCGCTAAAGAACCTAAAACGTATGATGGTGAAATTCTGGTACCGTTTCCTATTGAGTCAGCTTTATCTGGCGTGGCACTAAGGGCAGATGAGCGTAAACTCTGGTATCAGCGCAGTTTTGAAGTTCCACAAGACTGGCAAGATCAGCGTATCTTGCTTCACTTTGGAGCAGTTGATTGGGAAACTCGAGTTTGGGTTAATGATCAAGAGGTGGGTAGCCATAGGGGTGGTTATAATCGTTTCTCGTTTGATATTACAGATGCCCTGAGTAGTGCAGGTGAACAAAAGCTTGTGCTAAGTGTGATTGACCCTGTTGATGCAGGTACGCAAGCTAGAGGTAAACAAGTTAGAGACCCCCGTGGCATTTGGTACACTTCAAGTACAGGTATATGGCAAACTGTCTGGCTCGAGCCTGTTCCTGAACTTAGCATTGCTAGGCTTAAATTAACGCCTGATATTGATGCAAATGTGTTAACTATTGATACCACGCTTCAAGGTAATGCAGGGCCAAACTTAAGCCTAAAAGCTACTGTTTTATCTGAGGGTCAAGTTGTCAAAGAAGAAATAGGTCCTCTTAGTGAAGTGCTAAATGTACGTCTTTTTAATGCCAAACGCTGGTCACCTGATGAGCCTTTTCTTTATGACCTTAAGCTAAGCCTCTTAGAGGGTGACACGGTTATAGATGAAGTCTCAAGTTACTTTGGTATGCGCAAAATCGCAGTTCAAAAAGATGCAACAGGTGTGAATCGCCTGTTTTTAAACAACGAACCTCTCTTTCAACTCGGCTTACTAGATCAAGGCTTCTGGCCTGACGGGCTTTACACTGCGCCAACTGATGAAGCCTTGCGCTATGACATAGAGGTCACCAAGCAACTGGGCTTTAATATGATTCGTAAACATGTCAAAGTTGAGAGTGACCGCTGGTACTACTGGGCTGACAAGCTTGGTGTCTTGGTCTGGCAAGACATGCCTAGCGGAGATGCGTTTGCTGCTGATGGTGAAGGTGAAATAAGCCGAAGCCAAGCCTCAGCCACTCAGTTTGAGTCTGAGCTTCAAGGCATGATTGATGATCTTTATAATCATCCTTCTATTGTTACTTGGGTTCTTTTTAATGAAGGCTGGGGGCAATATGACACGGTGCGTTTAAGTGACTGGTTAAAAGCGTATGACCCGAATCGTTTGCTTAATAGCACAAGTGGTTGGAATGATATGGGTGTGGGGGACTTTAGAGATATTCATAGTTACCCCGGCCCGAATGCACCTCAGCAATACGAAGATAGAGCCTCGGTTTTAGGTGAGTTTGGTGGTTTAGGCTTAGCTATTGAGGGACTAACTTGGCAAAATGAAGCCAATTGGGGCTATCAGCAGTATGGTGACTCTATTCTGCTTTTAGAAGCTTATGACAAGCTTATTCGCCGCTTGCGCTACTTATCTGTCGAAGAAGGTCTCGCTGCAGCGGTTTACACACAAACAACAGATGTTGAAGTTGAAGTAAACGGCATGATGACCTATGACCGTGCCCTTATCAAAATGGATTTTGTGCAGGTGAGTTGGAGCAACCGTATTGTTTATCGTGAGCCGCCTATCATTAATAGTTTTGTACCTATTTCCCTTAAAGAACCTGTAATGTGGCGCTATAGCTTAGAAGAGCCAGCAGATGGCTGGACGCTACCGGGTTTTGATGACTCGAGTTGGTTAGAAAGCCAAGCTGGCTTTGGTGCGCCTGATAGTCGGGGCGGCGTTGTACGAACCGAATGGACAACAAGAGACATTTGGTTGCGACATAGTTTTGATTTGAGTTCTACATACGCGCTTTACCCTTATCTTCGGGCGCATCATAATGAAGAAATGACTATTTACCTTAATGGTCAGCTTATAAAAACACTCCCCAATTACACCTTTGAATACGTTCAAATTTCACTTGATGCCACCATTCGTAATTTACTAAAGGAGGGAAAAAATACGCTCAGTGTTCATTGTAAGAAAGTTAGTTTTGGGCAGTACTGTGATGCAGGATTTTTTGATACCAGCGAACGTTTAGACAGTAGTCGTTAAACATAAATTTAGGAGATAAGCATGTCAAATAAAATTTCAATCGAGCTAGACCGCAAAATTGCCCCTATTAACCGTGATATTTTTGGGGGCTTTGCCGAACACTTAGGCCGCTGTATTTACGGCGGTATTTACGAGCCTGACTCAGCTTTAGCAGGCCCAGATGGTTTGCGTACAGATGTGCTTGATGCACTGCGCCGTTTAAACATGCCTGTCATGCGCTACCCTGGGGGTAACTTTGTTTCAGGTTACCGCTGGCGTGACGCGGTTGGCCCTAAAGAAGAACGCAAAGCCCGCATGGAACTCGCGTGGCATGACTTAGAACCCAACACCTTTGGTACCAACGAATTTGTTGATTTTTGCCGCAAGATAAACAGTGAACCCTACATGGCGGTTAACTGCGGTGATGGTGACATGCGAGACGCACGAGACTGGCTCGAGTATTGCAATGGCACCAAAGATACGCATTTGGTTAAGTTGCGTAAAGAGCATGGTTACGAAGACCCGCATAATATTAAGTTCTGGAGCATTGGTAACGAAGTTGATGGGCCTTGGCAAATTGGCATGAAAACGCCATACGAGTATGCGCGCGCTTATAAAGAGTACGCCAAGGTCATGAAGTGGACTGACCCTAGTATCAAACTGTTTGCAGCTGCGGTTTCTTTGTGGGATAAAAACTGGGTTGAGCGTATTCAACTGCTTATGGAGCATGCCTCCGATGTTCGTCAAGATGCACCTAATCTGATTGATTACATGGCTATTCACTGGTACGTTGGTAACGATACTAAGCGTGGTTTTGCTGACAATGATTTTGCAAGTTACATGGCCATTTCTGAGCGCTTTGAAGATCATATTAGCGCCACTGAAGGCATCATTAGAGCCATGAGTGCAGCCTTAAAGCTCGAGCATGATATTCCGATTGCTGTAGACGAGTGGAATGTCTGGTACCGCGTTCATAATGAAGGCAAGCTCGAAGAAATTTACAACCTTGAAGATGCGCTGGTAGTAGCTATGCATTTTAACGCCTTTATCCGCCACGCTAAAACCGTCAAAATGGCTAATATTGCTCAGATTGTTAATGTCATTGCGCCTATTATGACGAGCCCTGAAGGCATGTACTTGCAACCCATCTTTTACCCTTTTGAAATTTATAGTCAAACCTGTGGTGATACCGCGCTAGATATTCACTGGTCAGGCGATACCTTTTCAGCTGACGGTAAAAATGGCACGCGTTCCCTTAACGGCATGAGAACGCTAGATGTCTCTGCAACCCTAGATGAAGCCAAGAAACAACTAGCTGTTTACATTGTGAATCGTAGCGAAAACGATGCAAGTGATGTCAGCATTAACCTGCAAGATGGCAGCTTTAAAGGCAGCGGTAAGCAGTACCTTGTTAATGGTGCCAATGTCAAAATAACAAATAGTTTTCAAGAACCAGACAATGTTATTACCAAAGAATCAAGCATTACTGCCTCAGGCTCGAGTTTTGTTACGAGTTTAGAACCCCATTCATTCACGGCGCTTGTTTTTGATCTTGCTTAAGCATGACTCGTTATTGTTTTGACATGACTAAGTATTGCTTTAAAGTGTCTGCATGAACATGCAGACACAAGCTCTTTTATTTGCTTACTTCACAGCTAACGGTGAAGACGGCTTACATTATTCATATAGTTTTGACGGCCTGACGTTTGAACAGCTTAATGAGGGTAAGTCTGTACTCGAGCCTAAGGTGGGGTCACAAAGCCTTATGCGTGATCCTTTTCTTATGCAGGGGCCCGATGGTCTTTTTAGGCTGCTCTGGACAACGGGTTGGCAAGGGCAAGATATTGGCTATGCAGAGTCTAGTGATTTAATTCATTGGTCTGAGCAAAGGGCTTTGCCAGTAATGGCGCATGAAGCAGCAGCGCAAAATTGCTGGGCACCTGAAATGATTTTTGATGAAGCAACCTCTTCTTACCTAATCTTTTGGTCAACAACTATTTTGGGTAAATACAATGACAAGCATCGTATTTTTGCTTCTAGTACAAAAGACTTCAAGAGCTTTAGCAAGCCAGAGCTTTTTTATGATCCGGGCTATGTGGTGATTGACGCTAATATTGTGCAAGATGATGAGACTTACCTTATGTTTATAAAGCATGAGCGCGCAGGTTTAGTCAATGGTGTTGAATTAGATAGTAATGCACCAGGGGGTGAAAAAGCCATTCATCTTGCCAAAAGCGAAACTCTGAAAGGCCCTTATGGTTTAACAGGTGATGCTATTATAGGCGAATCTAGCGGTAGTTACGAAGATGCCGCTGAAGGGCCCGCAGCCATTAAGCTAGGTGATACATGGCATCTTTACTTTGACTACTACCGTAAAGACCACTATGGACTTATGACCTCAACCGACCTGATAAATTGGCAAAACCGAACGGCTGACTTAAAAATGCCAGCAGAAACTCGGCATGGCAGTATTGTTAAGGTATCCACAGAGATTCTTGAAGCACTAAAAGGTCTACCCAAGACATGAAATCTTTCTTTAAGTTGAGTTTCTTTAGCTCTCTAATCATGTTAAGTCTAAGTTACGCCCAAGACTCGAGCCTTTTGTTTCGTGATGTGAGTTATGAAGTGGGGGTTCAGGCGAGCCATCGGGCAGTTTGGGATCCTGCACGCGGCGAAGGCTATTTGGCGGTTGGGCAAGCTTGGGCTGACTACAATAATGACGGCTGGCTTGATCTTTATGTCACGGGTAATCTTGACCCCAACACACTCTTTGTAAGTAACGGTGACGGCAGTTTTAGCGTTTCAGAATTTAGCGAGCAACTTAGCTTGCCCAACCTACAAAGTGGCGGCGCTATTTGGGCTGATTACAATAATGATGGCTGGTCAGACCTTTATGTTTTGAATTATGGCGCTAATGTCTTATTTCGAAATGACGCAGGTCAAGGCTTTACAGATGTTTCTGAAGAAGCAGGTATTGCTGATACAGGCAAAGGAAGCTCAGCCACATGGGGAGACTTTGATAAAGACGGTTACCTTGATCTTTATGTGGTGAACTGGTCATGCTTGCCAGAATGCCAACCAGAGAATTTACGCCTCAATCAAGATAAACTCTACAAAAATAACGGTGACGGCAGCTTTAGTGATGTTAGCAAAACACTCGAGCGTTCTAAGCTTTTGGGTGCAGGCTTTGCAGCTAGCTTTTTTGATTTTGATAATGATGGCGATCCTGACCTTTATGTTGTTAATGACAAAATGACTAACCCTATCGGCAATGTTTTATGGCGTAATGACGGTGCAGGGTGCGAAGCTTGGTGCTGGACAGATGTATCTAAAGAAGCAGCTATGGATAACAAAATGCACGCTATGGGCATAGCGATAGGTGACTACAATAACGACAATTATCTTGACTTGTACGCAACTAACATGCTTAGCCCCATGATGCTTAGTAAAAATTTAGGTACAGGGCAGTTTAGTGACGCCTCTCAAGAAGCAGGCGTCATGATTATAGATACAGATCGTAGTGCAGTAGGTTGGGGTACAGGCTTTTTTGATATAGATAATGACGGATTGCTTGACCTCTACATAGCCACCACAGGCACAAAACCAGGCCCACCCGGTTTTTATGGCGGCTCTGCAACCAATATGGAAGAATTTCACTACCCTTACCC
>CAZWJZ010000044.1:9412-19162 GCA_964634665.1 uncultured bacterium
CCTGACTTGCTCTACAAAAATCAAGGAGATGGTAGTTTTACAGCTCTGCCACACTCGAGCTTTAGTAACCTTGCATCTGTGTCTATGGGCTTTGCTTATGCTGATTACAATAATGATGGTTGGCTTGACTTTGTACAGGGCAACTGGAATGAAGGTTACACGCTTTATAAAAATGAAGGTGTAAGCGATGCTAATTGGTTAAGTATTAAACTCATTGGTTCAGCTAATGTAAATAGAGACGCGGTGGGTGCAAGGGTTTACCTTGAGCAAAGTGATGGTGGCAAGCAAATGCAAGAAGTGATTAATGGTCAAAGTTTAGGGGCGGGTAATGATCTTCGCTTACATTTTGGTCTTGGTGATAGCGAGCTTAGTAGCTTAACTATTGTCTGGCCTAACGGTGTTACACAAATCATAAATGAGCTAAGCATTAATCAACAGATTACAATAAGCTACGAGGTACCCTAAATGGCTATAGATATTAAAAAAGCAAGCTTTGGTCAATTGCCAACAGGCGAGCAGGTTGATTTATTTACCCTTAGTCAAGACAAGTTAGAAGTCAGTTTTTGCACTTACGGTGGCATCATTACTGCCATTAAAACACCTGACAAGCAAGGTGACCTTGCAGATGTTGTCTTGGGTTTTGATAATCTTGAAGATTACGTGAGCAAAAACCCTTACTTTGGTTGTTTGGTTGGGCGTTTTGCAAACCGCATACATAAAGGACAGTTCGAACTCGCAGGCAAAAGTTATCAGCTCGCCCAAAATGATGGCCCTAACCACCTGCATGGTGGCGAAAAAGGATTTGACAAAGTCGTCTGGCAAGCACAAACCGTTGAGTCTGGGGTGAAGTTGAGCTATCAAAGCCACAATGGTGAGGAGCATTATCCTGCTAATTTGGCGGTAGAGGTGACTTACAGTTTAGAGGCTAATTCGCTGCGTATTGATTATGAAGCTTCTTCAGACGCTGCAACCATTATTAACTTAACTAATCATAGTTACTTTAATCTGGCTGGCTCAGGCAGCATTTTAGAGCATGAACTCATGCTGAACGCTGAACAGTTTAACCCTATTAATGAAACGTTTATTCCGACAGGTGAATTGCGAGATGTAAGTGATACGCCGTTTGATTTTCGCAAGTCAACTGTTATTGGTAAACGTATTGCTGAGCAAGACCAGCAACTCTTGTTTGCAGGAGGCTACGACCATAACTGGGTCTTAAAGCAAAATGGTGAAGGCCTTAGTTTAGCTGCTTGCGTTAGAGAAGCAATAAGTAAAAGACAACTTGAAGTTTTTACCAGCCAGCCAGGTTTACAGTTCTACAGTAGCAACATGCTACCTGACTTAATAGGTAAACAAGGTCAGGCTTACCAGAAACACTCAGGGCTTTGCCTTGAGACTCAGCATTTCCCTGACTCACCGAACCAAGCTCAGTTTCCCTCTGTTGTACTACAAGCAAATGAGCTTTATAAACACAGCACCCTATTTAAGTTTTCTGTATTTGATTAAGGAGTTAAGTATGCCTTTTGCACAGTGTCGCAAGCTTCTTGTGAGTTGTCTTTTTGGCTTAGTGCTAGCACATAGTTTTGCGCAACCCTTAGAGGTGACAGGCTCTATTAATGGTGTGCATGACCCTGTCATGATAGAAGAAAACGGTAACTACTACCTGTTTGGTACTGGCCCTGGTGTGCCCATTCGCTGTTCAAGTGACATGCTTGACTGGAAGCTTTGTAGCGCGGTCTTTTTTGGTTTACCCAAGTGGATTAAAGAAGCTGTGCCTGCCGTGGGTGACTTGTGGGCGCCCGATATTTCTTTTTATAACGGCAAGTATCAGGTGTTTTATTCAGCTTCTACCTTTGGTGAAAACGGGTCTGCCATTGGCCTAGCCACTAATATTACGCTTGACCGAGATAGCCCTGATTATGCATGGCAAGATGAAGGGCTCGTTATTCAATCACAAGCAGGCGATAACTGGAATGCTATTGACCCTAACTTTATTGTAGATGCCCAAGGAACCCCTTGGTTAACGTTTGGTAGCTTCTGGACAGGTATTAAGCTCATTGAGCTTGACCCAGAAACACGTAAAGCAGCCAATGAAACGCTGCACGCCATTGCCCAGCGACCCATAAGCACTGCTATAGAAGCACCCTTTATAATTAACCGAGAGGCTTACTACTATTTGTTTGTATCTTTTGATCAATGCTGCCGTGGTGTAGATAGTACTTACAACATTCGCGTAGGGCGTTCTGAAACTATAACAGGGCCTTACCTTGATAAAGACGGTCAAGAACTCATGAATAATGGAGGCACGCTACTAAAAGAAGGTGGAGAGCGCTACAAAGGCACAGGGCACAACGCAATCTTTCAACAAGGCAACCAAGACTACCTTGTTTACCATGCCTACGACGCAGAAGATCACGGCACTTCAAAATTAAGACTCGAGCCTCTTTTTTGGCAAGATGGCTGGCCTGTTTTGCAAGATGGCGACTAGTTTTTTTTAAGGCCACAAAACCTATTTTTAGCTTAGGAGCAAACACATGAACTATAGATTTATGGGCAAAACAGGCTTAAAAGTAAGTGAACTTTGCCTTGGTGCCATGACTTTTGGTCGTGAAGCAGATGAAACTTTAAGTCACAAAATGATAGATATTTTTGTAGAAGCAGGCGGTAATTTTATTGATACTGCTGATGTCTATAGTCGTGGTATTTCAGAAGAAGTCACAGGCAACTGGCTTAAAAAACAAAACCGTGATGAGCTTGTTATTGCTACCAAAGTACGCTTTCCTATGAGTGACGGCCCAAATGATGTGGGCTTAAGTCGTAAGCACATTATGTCTGGCATAGAGTCCAGCTTAAAACGCTTAAAAACAGATTATATTGACCTGTACCAAGTGCACTGCTGGGATGAAAAAACACCTTTAGAAGAAACCCTCACTACGCTTAATGACTTAGTAAGACGTGGCATGGTTCGCTATATAGGCGTAAGTAACTTTAGTGGCTGGCAGTTACAACGCGCAGTCATGCTCAGCAAACAACTAGGCTTAGAGGCGTTTAGCTGTTTACAACCTCAATACAATTTACTCTGCCGCTCTACCGAATGGGAACTTGTACCCTTATGTGAGTTTGAAGGCATAGGCGTTATACCTTGGAGCCCCTTAAGGGGCGGCTGGCTAAGTGGTAAGTTCAAGCGTGGCATGAGTGCCCCCCCATCTGGCAGTCGTGTAGAAAAAGCAGAAACAGAAGGCTGGGGCGAATCATGGAGTGGCTATAACAACGAACACACATGGCGTGTTTTAGATGCTCTACATGAAGTTGCAGCAGAAACCCAAAAGCACCCCGCCCAAGTTGCTATTCGCTGGTTACTAGAACAAAAAGCCGTAACGGCACCCATTATTGGTGCCAGAAACGAAGCACAACTACGCAGCAACCTAGGCTCGAGTGCTTGGCTGTTAAGCGCTGAGCAGCTAGCGAAACTCAATAATGCGAGTGCTTTGCCTTTACCTTACCCCTATGAGCATATTGCAGGTGCTCAGAATAGGCGTTGAGTCAGACTCATTTGTTTAGCGTTTTACACAATAGAGGGCAAGCTCTGTCTAGATTTCACTAAGTTTGGCGTTCACTAAGCTTAGTGTTTAAATCTAACGGTAAGGGTTGTGCCTTGTTTTAAGCTACTATCAATACTTAGCTTCCCGCTTACAAGTTCTACGCGTTCACGCATGCTGGCAAGCCCAAAATGTTTGTTTTGCGCAACCAAGTTAGGGTCAAAACCTTCACCATTATCTTCTATAACAAGTTGCGTAAAGCTAGTTTGATTTGTCAGGGTTACCGATGCATGACTTGCGTTTGCATGACGAACAACATTTGTTAAGCCTTCTTGCACAACCCTATAAATAACGGTTTGCTGGTCTTTAGTTAATTTGTCGGGTACTTGCAGTAAAGTGTCAATCTCAACATGAGCATACTCAGCAATATCTCGAGTGAGTCGCTTTAAAGCAGGCACCAGCCCTAATTCATCGAGTAAGGGAGGCCTTAAATCACGTGAGATTCTTCTTACATCTGCAAGTATCATCTCAGCTAAAGTTTTAAACTTAGTGGTATCTAAATTATTGGCTTTAGCATGGCTTAAGCCTAAAATTAAACCTGTTAAAGACTGACCAACTTGATCATGCAAATCACGTGAGATGCGGGCTCTTTCTTCTTCCTGCGCTGACAACAAAGCCTCTAAGGCTTGTTGGCGGCTGGTTACATCAAGCCCAAGCGCTGCTACACTAATAACGGTACCTGCTTCATTTTTAATAACGGTATTGTACCACTCAAAAATAAGAATGCGACCATCTTTAGTAATATTGCGATTGTTACTACGCTTGCCATCATTTTCAAAACGACCATTAAGAAAGGGCTCGAGTTGTACTTTGTCTTCTTTACTAATAATAATATCTGCTCTAGCTTTCTCAATAACTTCATCGGCATTGTAACCAAATAAGCGTTCTGAAGCAGGGTTCCACGTTGTAATAATATGGTCATTTACGCGCCATTCAATAACTGCTAAAGGTGTGTTTTGTAAGTGCTCGTTCATGCGCTCTTGGCTTTCTTGCAAAGCCTTACTTACACGCTCTTGCTCACTAATATCTATTGCAGAGGCCATAAAAACAGGCGGAGATGCCTGTGTGAAATACTGTAGCGTTGCTGCAGCAGGGTAGCTTGAGACGTCTTTTCTGTAGACAGTTAAATCTAAGTTCAAGCGATCTTTAGTTCCAACTTTAAGGGGTTTAAGCAGATCATCTAAAGCCTTAAAACTGTAGTCATGCAAGACATCTAAAGGGGTTAATTCAAAGAGCTCTTCTTTACCGTAGCCTAGATTCGCTAAGGCAGATTGATTAGCATAAACAAAGCAAAGGGTTTCAGCATCAAATAAGTAAATTTCATTTGCTGAGCTTTCTAAAATACGCCCTAAACGGTTAAGCTCTGCCTCATCTTCTTTGATTTTACTAATGTCTCTAATGGCAGCTGATACAAGCAAACTATTACCTGAATGAATAGGATTTAAACTAATTTCAACAGGAAATTCACGACCATCTCGAGCAAGGGCAAAAAGCTCTAGATTAATGCCCATAGGCCGCATGCTAGGGTTCGCAAAATACTTCTCTAAATGTCCCTTATGCTGCCTACGAAACCTATGCGGAATAAGCAGCTCGAGTCCTTGACCAAAGAGCTCATCTTGGGAGTAGCCAAAGAGTTTCTCTAATTTTGAGTTAATGAGTTGAATGTACCCTGCGGTATTTATGAGCAGCATGGCGTCTAAGGGTGATTCTAAGAGTAGTTCTGCTCTATGCTCAGCTTGTTTAAGTTCACTTATATCATTGTGGCAAATGAGTACTTCACTGCTGTCATCTAAACTTGAGGCTTCCATGCGGTGCCAAGTCATGTCGTCTAGCTGATAGTCAAACTGAAAGGTGTGGCGTTGTTTTGCTAAAACCGCCTGAATTCCTTGCTTGCAAATATCAGCCTCTTCATTAGCAAGGTTTTGCATGGCAGGACAAAGCTCTAGGTAGGGTTTGTCTTGCTCATTTTGTTTACCGTTAGCTATCAGTAATTGCTGGGCTGCCTTATTAAGAAAGTTAATGCTCCCTTTTTGATTCAGTACAAAAACAGGATGCGTTAAGTTATCAAGAATGCTGTGAGAGTTTAAACTTGTATTAGACCTAGTCATTCATTTATCCTCTTAAGACCTAGCTAAGCTTTATATGGCTCACCCCAAGCATCAGACTAGGTTCTTTCTTAGTCAAGCATATTATGTTCTAGTGCCCAGCGCACTAATTCAGCTCTTGTTTTTATGCCGAGTTTCTCAGCCGCTCTTTCCCTATAGGTTGCTACCGTCTTCTCGCTAATACTGAGTTCAACAGCAATCTCTTTATAGGTTAAGCCTTGCGCTATATAGCCCACAACCTGCCGCTCTCGACCCGTAAGCTTTTCATTACGGTAGGGGTCAGGGCTAGCAATCTCTTTAGCAAGTTCAGCTAAGAGCTTAGCAGGCGCATAGTACTCACCTCGCGCAACTGCTGCTACTGCGTCAAGTAAACCAGTTTCAACTGAGCTTTTAGGTACATAACCTGACCCACCAGCTTCTAAAAAACTTTGTACATACTCGGGTTCTTCATGCATAGATAAGGCAATAAATCTTGTTTGAGGTAAGCTTTCTTTAAGTGCTCTGGTGAGTTCAATACCGCTCATAGCCGGAAGAGTTAAGTCAGTAATGATGATATCAGCCTGACTGGCTGCTGCTTTTTGTAAAGCTTCTTCAGCACTTTCTGCTTCACCTACAATAGTTATGTTTTCTTGTGATTCTAAAAGCATACGAATGCCTGCCCTTACAATGGCATGGTCATCTACCAGAAAAACACGAACTTGATTCATCATTTACCTCTTGATTCTTAAGCTTAAGCATAATCTGGCTTAAATCAAAGCTGTGTGGGAGAAAGTCCTACATCACTCACTTTAAAGATGCGTGCTGCAACACCTTCAAGACCAGCACTTTAGGTAAAATAACTGATTAAAATTTCGTAGCTTGTCAGATTTATGCCTTCAGATAGGCCACTTGGATTGGGTTTTATACCACTTATCTGATTTAGACTTGTACTTATGAAGCTTCCTGTCAAACTTAGACTAAGAGAACGATTGCTTGAAAGGAACAGCTTATGCTTAAAAGACTCATTATTTTTAGTTTTACCCTTTTTATTTCGATTGCTTGTAGCTCAACTCATTTAGCTTTGAATGAAGAAATGTTTGAAGATGAACCTGAAAGCTTTGAACAAGATTATGATGAGTTGGGTTCAGAAGGCGCATTTACACTTAATGCAAACTTAGGTAAAAGCATTAATTTTGGCAATGCCTTAGAAGCCCCTAGCGAAGGCTTATGGGGGCTAACGCTAGAAGAAAGCTACTTTAGCGAAGTAAAGCAAGCAGGTTTTGATACGATTAGATTGCCTATAAGCTGGACGTATTATGCTCAGCAAAACGCGCCTTACAGAATTTCACAAGCTATTTTTGATCGGGTGGATTGGGCTGTAGCACAAGCAGAACAAAATGACTTAAACATTATTATTGATTTTCACCATTATGACGAATTACACGAAAACCCAGTTGCTCATGAAGCTCGCTTTCTAGCCATGTGGATTCAAATAGCAAGTCATTACCAAAACGCATCAGATAAGGTTTACTTTGAATTGCTCAATGAACCGCATGGTGTTTTTAGTGAAAACCCTGCTATCTGGAATGATTTACTCAAAAAAGCTATAGCTGTTATTAGACAAACTAACCTTACACGTCCCATTATTGTAGGGCCAGTAGGCTACAACGGTATTGATTACTTAGCAGCTTTAGAACTACCAGACGACAAAAACCTAATTGGGACTTTCCATTTTTATGACCCCTTTGAATTTACGCATCAAGGTGCCGAATGGCTTGAACCTAGGCTGCCAACAGGCATAACTTGGAATGGTAAAAAACGCTTGCTAGCATGGAACAACTGGTCATGGGATACTGACACTACTTGGAAGGCAAATAGCCGAGGTTCTGAACGCTTAGAAGTAAAGTTCAACAAAGCTTGGGCAGGGTTTTACCTGCAAACAGAAACGCCCATAGCAAGCTACGACACGCTTTACTTCACAACTAACCAAGCCAGAACATTGCGTATAAGCTGCGGTGGGGAAGACAAAACCATACAAACTCAAAATGGCTGGCGTGCCTACGAAATTGATGTACGTGACTGCATAAACCCAAATGAACTCATCATTCAAAATGACACAAACGAAGCCCAAGAGCCCTTCTTTATGTCAAGGCTCGAGTTTCGTAAGGCAGACAAATCTTATAAGCTATTTAGCTTTCAGCAGACCCTAATCGCCCGCCAGCTGAGCATTGCTAAGCAATGGTCACGAGATAAGCGCATCCCTTTATTCATGGGTGAATTTGGTGCTTATGACACCGCAGATATGAACGCTCGAGTGCGCTGGACAGCTTTTGTGCGTGACGCTGCTGAGAGGCGCGGGTTTTCTTGGGCGTACTGGGAGTTTGGGGCTGGGTTTGGTATTTATGATCCTAATGCAAATGTTTGGCGTGAAGAGCTTTTCACTGCGCTTATTCCTTAGCTTTAGACTTGTTGACTTCTTAAAAATAAGTTCGCGTTTTATAATCTAGGAACTAAGGCTCGCTTACTGTATTGTTATAGTTATGGCATCTATAGCTAAGGTTTATATTGACGGTCAAGTGGGTACTACGGGTTTAAGAATTAAAGATTGGCTTAGCGCTCGAAAAGACATAAGCCTGCTAAGTATTGATGAAAATCTTCGTAAAGATGCAAATGCTCGCCGTGACCTAATGCTTGCATCAGACATCACCATTTTTTGTTTACCAGATGATGCTGCCAAAGAAGCAGCCGAATGGCTAAAAGATAGCAAAACACGTCTTATAGATGCTAGCACTGCACACAGAGTAGCTGAAGGCTGGGTTTACGGTCTAGCAGAACTCAGTAAAACTCAGCGAGCTGAGATTCGTAACGCCCAATTTGTATCAAACCCAGGTTGTTACTCTTCAGCCTTCATTCTCCTAACAAGACCCCTAACAGATGCAGCTGTTATAAATAAAGATGCAGCTATAAGCACACATGCGCTCTCAGGCTACTCAGGGGGCGGGCGTAACCTTATAGAAAAATGGACTGCTGAAGACCAAGGGCTTATGAACTTGCCTTTTGAAGCGCCCTACGCCTTAGCCCGCAAACACAAACACATTCCCGAAATGATGCACTACACAAAGTTAACACTCGAGCCTCAGTTTTTGCCTGCTGTTGGTCCTTTTTTGGCGGGTATGAGAGTACAAGTACCGCTTCATGCTGCCTTACTTAATGAAGGCTGGCAAGCTCAGCAAATTCATGGCCTTTTGGCTGAGCGCTACCAGAATGAGCCGTTTGTTAAAGTACTGCCTTTAAAAAATGAAAGCAATATTGATGATATGACCTTTAACCCGCAAGCTTGTAATGATACCAATCGTATTGAACTTTCAGTAGTTGAGCACCCAAGTGGACATGTTTTGCTTCTTGCTATTCTTGATAATTTAGGTAAGGGCGCAAGTGGCATGGCTATTCAAAATATGAATTTAATGCTCGGTATTAAAGAAACCGAAGGATTACCCAGCTAGGGAAGTCGTCTTCTAAAAAGCCCGCTTGTTGAATGCCAATCTAAATTACATTTTCCATGGGCATTCAACAATGAGCTTGCTTCGTGTGATATTTCTGTTCATCATTTTATGAATGACGATTGTTGCAATCTTGAAATCCTTGAAATACTTGCGCTAAGTCAATGATGCATTGTTCTCTGGTCAAAAATGGAATCATAAAGCCTGAAGTACTGTAAAAGTTGAGTAGCTTGGTTTAAGCTATGTCAGGGAGCAAACTTATGACTAAAGCAGTAATCAGCAAAAGACTCAGTGCCTTACGTGACGCCATGAAAAAAGAAGCCATTGATTTGGTGGCTTTAGGTCCGGGTGCGCATATGCACTGGCTTCTAGGCTTTCATCCTCATGCAGATGAGCGCCCTTGTTTACTTTTAGTAGGTGAAGAGGCCGAAGTTATGCTTATGCCTGCCCTTAACGCAGAGGGTAGCCGCCAAAGTACCGATATTGCTTTTTATAAATGGTCAGATGACGAAGGCCCCCAGCGAGCTTTAAAAGAAGCTTTAGGCGCTTTAGGTCAAAGCGCATCAA
>CAZWJZ010000044.1:19172-21313 GCA_964634665.1 uncultured bacterium
CAAACGTTGCTTTAGATGAAACCATGCGGGCTGATTTTGCGCTGCTAGTTCTTGCTGAACTACCACAAGCAAGTCATAGCTTTACAACCACAACAGTAAGTGCACTACGCATGCGTAAAGATGAAACGGAATTTGCTGAACTCAAAATGAATGCAGGTCTTGCAGATGAAGCCATGCAAGCAGCCTTTGCTGCCATTAAAGAAGGCATGACTGAATTAGAGGTAGCTGAAGTTATTAAGGCTAGCTTTGCTTCAAACGGTGCAAAACCCCTCTTTTCTGTTGTAGGTGCTAGTGGCAATGGTGCCTTTCCTCATCATCAAACAGGAAGCACAAAACTTAAAGCTGGCGACGCCATCGTGATTGACTTAGGTGCAAGTAAAGGTGCCTTCTCCTCTGACATTACCCGCATGGCTATTTTGAAAGAAGCACCTGAAGGCTACCAAGAAGTCCATGACGTCGTAGAGCGTGCTGTGCAGGCAGCTATGCAGGCAGCTAGACCTGGTGTTGCTGCCAAAGTGGTAGATGACGCTGCGAGAAACGTTATTACAGAAGCAGGTTATGGGGAGTATTTTGTGCATAGAACAGGGCACGGGCTTGGTATAGAAATACATGAAGCGCCCTACTTAACCTCAAGCTCTGAAACCATTTTAGAAGAAGGCATGGTGTTTTCTATTGAACCCGGTATTTACTTGCCTGGGCGCTTTGGCATTCGTTTAGAAGACATAGTGATATTGCGAAGTGATGGGCCAGAAATCTTTTCAACATTAAGTCGCAATGCACATCTTATTTCTTAAACTCTGAACATTAAAGTTTTTGAGCAAAAAACAAAATGGTTTTGTAAACTCGAGTTACTGTACCGCCAAAATCATCAATGACAGTCTCAATATGCTTATTGAATGTTTGTCTTTTTTCTTCGGGTAAAGTGAGATTAGGTGAAAAGGTATTAAGCAAACCAATAAACTCGAGCTTGCTATAAGTGCGTTGCCAAGAAATACTGTGTTCTTTTAAGTTGCCAAATAAGGCAGACTCGAGTAGTGCTTGCTTATATTGCTTGTGTGCAGCTGGAGGTTGAGGCCCCGTAGGGTCAGTCGGTATGAACTGCTTAAAAAACGGGGTTGTAGCTTTGTAAAAGGCTGTTTCATGAGAGTCTTCTAGGTGCCAGACAAGAGCTAAGTGGGCTTTGGGTTTAAGGAGTTCATAAGCTCGCTTAAGACCGAACTCAGGCTCAACCCAATGAAAGGCAGAGGCAGATAAAAAGAGATCAAATTGCTTTGTTGTTTGCCAAGTCTCAAAGGCGGTATTAACAATAGAAACGTGAGGGAAAGCCGCTAGATTCTTAGAAGCTATGAGGGCTAAATTCTTACCAAGCTCGAGTCCTGTTAGGGGAACGCCTTGTTGAGCAAAAGCTTTGCTGATTTGTCCTGTACCTACGCCCACTTCTAGAATGTGCTTATTAGGATTTAACTTAGCTAGAAGCATGATTTGTTCAATCAGCTCAGCAGGATAATTAGGTCGCACAGCATCATAAAGCTCAGCTACAGTATCAAAAAGCTGTCGCTTATCCATTAGCTTGCTTGGTAAGCCATGAGCTTACGACGTGACAAAATGGCTTCGCGTACATTTAAAGCAACCTCCCAATGATGCTTCTCAAGGTCAGACTCGAGCTTTAAGCGGGGTACGCTTACAGGTTTTTTGTTTTCGTCTAGCGCTACGAAGTTGAGGTGTCCTATGGTGCAGAGTCTTCTTTCAGCTGAGAGGGGGTTTTCACCAAATACTTCGCAGCGTACAATCATGCTGGTGTTGCCCACCCATGCTACGCGACTTTTGAGTTCTATAATTTCACCTACGTAAATGGGGTTACGAAAGTCTATAGGTTCGGTGGATGCAGTCACGACGGCTTGTCGGCAAAACCTGTGACAGGCAATGGATGCGTTGACATCCATGAGTTCAAGGACACGGCCACCAAAAAGAGTGCCAAGGGGGTTTGCGTGGTTTGGAAAAACAGTATCTAAACTTATGGCCCAGTCAGAAGCTTGGGTGAAATTTGGGTCTAAAGGCATACTAAAAGCTTATCAGCTTGCTATGGGCTTAAGATGGATTCTGGTTCTATTAGACATTGCAATAGCAGCTTAGTGTTTTTT
>CAZWJZ010000045.1:0-5829 GCA_964634665.1 uncultured bacterium
TGTAGAGGTCGGCAGTTCAATCCTGCCCGCGCCTACCAAAGATTATAGCGTCACAGACGCAAACACAAAAGACCAGTTTATATTTTGACTGGTCTTTTGTGTTTTGGTGTGCCGTTAGTGTGCCAAACATCTTTAAGTGGATAAAGCAAGTAATCATTTGTTGTAAAATCAAAACAATAAAAATTGGTAAACAACTCATAGTTCTGAAGCTACCGCATCTTCTGGTGATGCTAAAAATACGCCTTGTGCTGAAAGGGATATTACGTTTGCAAGACACTTTTGTTTTAGCGTGGCAAATGTCGAAACTATGCTTGCGACCTTAGAGCAGTACAGTATTCCTATAATTGCTGGCCCTCGCGCTAGGGGAGATGGTGCAACTCAAACCTATATTTACGATCCTGATGGTCATATGGTAGAGCTTGTTTATGAACCGTGGGAATGGTCTTAAGACCAAAATCGCAATCTTTGGGTTTTAAAATATTTCAACCAGAACTTCCTTTATTCCTAAGGGAGATACGGTACTTTTTGTAACCATCGTCAAGGTGGCTTACGTAGTTTTGGGGTTTTAGATAAAAGTTGTTCTGTTTTTAGTATAGGATGAACTGCACATCGTGTAGCTAGTTTGACGCCCTAGACTTATACTGAGAATTGCTGTTGTAATACCTCTATGAATAGAATTATATTGCCAATAGTTCTTGGAAAATCACCCGTAATGAAACTGTAATTTTATTCTTGTAAGAAATTTGTGCGAGTTCACTATGTAGACTAACGGGGTAATGACTTAGATTCAACTTTGCATTACATATGTTTTACACTACCTTCTCCTCAAGGAAGCTATGACCTACATTAATTTTTTTTGGGCACTCCAAAATGTAGTGAGCAAGTAGTGCAACCGACCTTGGAGGTCTCTTCATGAATTACGTCGCTTTTAAACCTCTTAAGCTAGTAGCAATTAGCTTAGCTGCAATTCTTGCGTTAGCAGCATGCAGCACCAACCCTATGCCCGACGAAGGTTCTTCGGGTTGGGCATCAGATCAAATTCCATATATCGCAACCGTTGATATTGCAGCAGAACAAACAGAAGCTGAATTAGAAGAAATGTATGGTGGCTCTGTACAACTATACGCACCTGAAGCAGGCTTTGCAGTATTAGGTTTTAGTGAAGCTGAAAGTGAACTAACAACCTTAAGCTTAAGCCTAAACGCCGAAATATCAATTGTTGGTTTGGTAGATAATGGTAACAGTGCATGGGCGAGTGGTAACAGTGCATGGGCGAGTGGTAACAGTGCATGGGCGAGCGGTAACAGTGCATGGGCGAGCGGTATGGGTGGCTTACCGAGCGAAAGCCTTGCAAGTCTAGATATGATTAACATTACTCAAGCACATGCGCTTTCAAGTAACTTTGGTGAAGGCATTACAGTTGCCGTTATTGACACGGGTCTTGATTTAAGCCACCCTGCTTTTGAAGGCAGATTAGCACCAACCTCTCAATGGATAGACTTAGTAGATTATGACCAATACCCGCAAGATGAAATTGCAAGTGGTGCCAATGGTGCGATGTATGGTCACGGAACAGCAGTGGCAGGGCTAATAGCTCAGGTTGCTCCAAAAGCTAAAATCTTACCCATTCGTGTTTTAAACGCTGAAGGTAGCGGCACCGTATTAAATCTTGCTATAGGGCTTTACTATGCAGTTATGGGTGGTGCGGATGTCATCAACGTATCTGTAGGTACTAATGCGGCTGACTCCTTCTTGTCTAGTTTTATTACTTATGCAGCATCAAGATATACACATGTTGTTGTTGCCTCAGGAAACGCTGGAAATAGTAGTCTTGATTATCCTGCTCAATTTGCAAATGTTGGTGCTAATGAAGGTCAACTTATAAGCGTAGGTAGTGTAAACGCAAACGGTAATCGCTCAAGCTTTTCAAACTACGGTAGTGCTCTTGAATTCTTAGCACCTGGTGAAGGTGTCTTCAGTAGCTATCCAGATAACCGCGTTGGCTACTTCTCAGGCACATCTTTCGCCTCACCCATAGTGGCTGGCATGATTGCCCTAGGTCTAGCAGAAGCACCAGGCACCAATGGTTTCGAAATGTACTTAGCAAACGGTGCTGAAGCAGTTTCAGGTTGGGGTAATGGTTACGGTATTCCTAAAGCGGATCATATGCTAGAAGCTATTATGGCATCTGCAGTTGCACAAGATTCACCGGTACCTGCGCTTCCTTAAAGCAAAAACCCAAAAACTATGCTAACAAAGCTCGAGTTTCAAACTCGAGCTTTGTTTTTGTATTTGTTGAATCTTTTTAAAACCAGCAGTTCCATGATTAAACCGACTAGCTCACTTATACCAATTTGCTTGAATAATGGCATATATCAATCTGCTGGAGGGTACGCTCTCACGAGCGGATTTAAGTCACTATTGTGACATTAAATCGGCACTTTGGTATAAAAGCACTTACAGAACTCGCCAATGAACTAGACTGCACAATGGCCCAATTTGCCTTAGCATGGTGCCTTAGTAACCAAGACGTATCAACCGTCATTACAGGTGCAAGCAAACCCGAGCAAATCAATCAAAACATGAAAGCACTCGAGTTAGTTAAGCATTTTGATGCCGGACTTTTAGAGAAGGTTGAAGCTATTCTTGCTAATAAGCCTTCAGGCATGCCTGACGCGCGGGATGGCTAGTGTGCTTGCTTAAGCTCTGTTTGTGCGATCTCTGCAAATAAGGGTTTAAGGGAAGCATAAGCCTGTAAGAACCAAGCATAGTTTTGGTCATAAGTTGACTTTAACTTTAAATTAGGATTTAGGGTTAGGCTAACTGGAAAGCTATCAATCTTAACAAGACGAGTTGATATAAGCGTACCCAGTAAACCTGACTCTAAACTACTTTCTAGCACCGTTACCTTTATCCCCACTATGTCTGCTAGTAACTGACAAAACGCTTCAGAGCGTGCTCCTCCACCTGTAAGCCTAAGTTCTTTAGGAGCTTCAGCTAAAAGCGACTCGAGCGCGTGTCTATAAGCAAATGCTACTCCCTCAAGCACAGCTCTGGCTAAATCATGCTTATCATGACTAGAGCTAAGACCAATAAACGAACCCCTAGCAAAAGGGTCACTAAACGGTGAGCGCTCGCCATTAAGATAAGGCAAATAAATAAGCTTTGAAATAGGTTTAGCCACGGCAGCATCAATCATGCTCGAGTGTTCCGTTTGGCCGGTAAGGGTCTTTATCCAGTCAAAGTTTGCACCTGCTGTGAGTAGCGGAGCTATGCATAGCAGCTGCTCCTCTTCGATATGAGCAAGCGTAAATACACCTTTGTTTGGGTCACCCTTGGCAGTAGAGCTGTAAGCCAACCAGCCACTGGTGCCAATATAGGCATAGGGTTTTGTAAGTTCACCACTGCCAACACCCAGCGTGGTCGCCACCGCATCACCCGGCCCTAAGTAAACGCCAATCTCAGAACTTAAGCCTAATTGCTTGCTAGCTTCAAGGCTTACATTAGCTACTTTGCTGCCACCTGCCAGCAACTGAGGAAGCAAAGTAAAAGTACTCCCTAAACCCACAGATTCAAACAGTGCTTCATCAAGATACGCTCGAGTGTCTATATTCATGAGTCCTGTAGTGGATGCCGTGCTCATATCTGTAACTACCTTAGAGGTGAGTTTAAAGGCAAGGTAGTCAGCTGCTCCTAAAAACAACTGAGTCGTCTTTGCTAAAGTTTCTGGTTCATGGTTTTTTAGCCAAACGAGTTTGGCAAGTACACTAGACGCTGTTTGTATGTTTCCTGTTAAAGCAGTAAGGCTAGCTGTTCCTATTTTATGATTAACAAATTCTGCTTCTGCAAGGGCACGCATGTCACTATATAAAATGACAGGTCGTACAGGTTGCTGAGCTGAGTTGAGTAAAACCAAGTTTTGCATTTGTCCAGTTATCGCTATTGCCGTTACAGCCGCTAAGTTCAGTTCAGCTGCAACTTCAAGAGCAGCCTGCCACCAATCTTCAGCATTTTGCTCAACAAAAGCACTCTGAGGTGACTTGCTCGAGTAGTCACGGTAGGCAGTTTTGCTAATTTTGCCTTGTGCTGACATAAGTGCAGCTTTTACACCCGTCGTTCCTACATCTAAAACCAAAAAAACTTGACTCACTTTTGTTTACCTAAGCTACTTGATGCCACAGCAATAATGATAATGCCACCTACAAGTATCTCTCTAATGTAACTATCTATACTCATTTGGGTAAGGCCATTATCAAGTACCCCTAAAACAAGCACACCTACCAAAGTTCCTAAGACATGAGGCTCCCCTTCCTCACTCATCGTCATGCCTAAAAAGACAGCAGCGATAGCGTCTAGCATAAGGCCACCCCCTTGCGTTGGGTTTGCAGATGCCACACGACTGGCGTACATAAGCCCGCCTAACGCAGCGCCAAAGCCTGTTAAAACAAAAGCACTTAGGCGCAGAAGTCGTACTTGAACTCCTGCAAGGCGAGATGCCTCTGCATTGCCACCAATCATGTAAAGCCTACGTCCAAACGTAGTATGTTCCAAAACTAACCACACCACAAATAAGCTAATGAGCGCGACAATAGTTAAATTCGGTAGCAGTAAAGGACGCTCATTCAAAGTCCCTAAAGCAATACCCGTTCTAGCAAAACCACCAAAAGCACTAGGAATATCTCGCCCAAAAATAGTTTTACCATCACTCACCAAAAAAGCTAAACCACTAAACATAGTTAAAGTGCCAAGCGTAGCTACAAAAGGCAAAATACCAATCAGGCTAACCAAGATGCCATTTAGAAGCCCGCCAAGCAAACCCACAGCAAGCGCAGCACTAACACCCACAATGATGGGCTGACCTTGACTAAAAAGAAGTGCAGCAACAATAGCTGCTAAGCTCGCCATAGAGCCAACACTCAAATCAAAATCATTCATGACCATAACAATTGTCATGGTAAACGCAACCACCGCTAACATGCTGATTTGCTGAGAGATATTAAGCCAATTACGCACTGTCATAAAGGTATCTGGAATATTCAGCCAAAAAAACAAAATAACAGCAAAAAAGCCAAACAAGGTGCCAGAACGCCTAAAATACCTCAGCAAAGTCATGCAGAAAACCCCTTCACACTATCATCCTTTGACAACTTCGTCAGCAAGTGAATGACCATAACAAAAGCTCAATAAGGCTTCTTGCGTTAAACCCTGAGTGCTCACTATCTTAAACAAAGAATGATCCTTCATAACCAAAATGCGATCACAAATACCTAATAACTCAGGTAAATCAGAAGAAGACAAAATGATTGAAGTGCCCTGCGCAAGCAAGTCACGAAGCAAAACATAAATATCAAACTTAGCACCCACATCAACACCCCGCGTAGGCTCATCCAACAACAAAAACTCAGGAGAAACCGCTAGCGCACGAGCAAACACAAGCTTCTGCTGATTCCCACCACTCAACTGATAACTAAGCTGCTCAATACCCATAAACTTAAGCTTCACACTCTTAGCAAGCTTAGACACCAACTTAGACTCTTTAGGCCGATTCAAAAACAAACCTGAAAAGCTCGAGTGTTTAAGATTCGAAAGACTCACATTATCGCGAATGCTTCTAGAAAGCACCAAACCCTCGGTACGTCGCTCAGCAGGCACAAAAGCAAAGCCTTTTGACCATGCCTGACTAGCACTCTGGTTAGTGTGTACTTTACCGTTAACTTTAATTTGACCCGAAGTTTTCTTATCAATACCCATTAAACCTCTGAGCAACTGACTTTGACCTGCATCAGCCAAGCCAACCACACCAAGAATTTCACCCTTAGCTAAGCTAAA
>CAZWJZ010000045.1:5839-7366 GCA_964634665.1 uncultured bacterium
TAAAACTAACACCCTTAAGCGTCTTAGTAGCCAAATCTGTAACCTCTAAACAAACATCAGAAGAACTCGAGCTTGCACGTTCAGGATAAACTTGCGTCATTTCTCGACCTGTCATTAAACGAATAAGCTCTTGTTTAGATGTTTCAGAAGTCCTTTGCGTAGCAATCGTTTCACCATCCCGCATAACCGTCACACGGTCACACAAAGCCAAAACCTCATCCATCCGATGCGAAATATAAACAATCGCACAACCCTTAGTTTTTAACTCAGCAATAACTCCAAAGAGACGTTTGGCTTCCTCTTCTGTTAGCGCAGCAGTCGGTTCATCCATAACATAAACAGAAGCTTCGCTACCATCAACAGATAGTAAAGCACTCGCAATTTTGACCAGCATTTTGTCGCCAGTACTAAGCCTAGCCATTTTATCTGTAGGCTTAATATGACTTATGCCAAGCTGCACCAAAACCAAACTTGCTTGCTTATTTAAGCGCCGCCAATCAACCAACAGACCCAATTTTCTAGGAAAAGGTTGCCCCAAAAACAAATTCTCAGCCACAGATAACTGCGGCAGCACATTTAATTCCTGATGAATAAAGCGCAAGCCAGCCGCAAACGAATCATTCGCCGAGCGAATACTAAGCGGTTCACCATTAAGCAAAATAACAGCAGAGTCAGGCGACACAACACCCGCCAAAATCTTAATTAACGTACTCTTACCCGCACCATTCTCACCCATAAGCGCATGCACCTCAGCAGCAAAAAGCTCGAGTTTGGCATCTTTAAGAACAGGCGTGCCTGCATATGTTTTGGTTGCGTTAGTTATAGATAGCAAGGGCATAGAAAAATTCAAAAGGATAAAATAGTGTAATTCACTAAAAAGTAATTGATTTTAAGTGCATAGAAGCCCAAATTCATAATAAGCAGAAAAGGCTTCTATGCACTTGAAAAATTATTTACTCAGCCATAAAGTCTGAAACATTAGCTGACGTTACAAGTTTTGTTGACACATAAATAACACCTTGAGTAATAACTTCACCCGCTAAGTGACGTTCAACCGCGTCAGCTGTAGCCGCACCAATACCAGCAAAATCTTGCGAAACAGAAGCCTCAAAATTACCACCAGCAGCAATTGCATCAATGGCTTGCGGGTTAGCATCAATACCCACAATCACAATGCC
This sequence comes from uncultured bacterium, assembly GCA_964634665.1. Classification (GTDB taxonomy): domain Bacteria; phylum Deinococcota; class Deinococci; order Deinococcales; family Trueperaceae; genus JAHEBB01. The sequence goes on from CAZWJZ010000045.1 coordinate 7,018, forward strand.
TTCACCTTCACGCCCAGCAGCCTCAATAGCTTGAAGCGCACCAAGCGCAGGCTGATCCCAAGCTGCCCAAACCGCTGCAATGCTACCCGCGTCTGGGTTAGCAGCTAAGACAGCCTCCATCTGAGCTCTAGAGTCAGCAATACCACCATCTGCAACATCTGGCGTAATACGATCAATAACGCTTATATCAGGATGATTCGCAAAAAGCGCATCAGCAATAATGCCACGCTTTTGCACAGGTGGAAACGGATCAAAAACAAACATGACAACATTACCCACACCATTAATACGATCAACCACATAAGTAGCTGTCTCAGCAGCCATCGCGTAACCATTACTCGTTACATTC
>CAZWJZ010000045.1:7376-13121 GCA_964634665.1 uncultured bacterium
TAACAAGTAGCGGGTCAGCACCCGAATCCATACCAAAAACAGGAATACCCGCATCCTTAGCAACCTCAAGACCAGCAACAACCTGAGCAGGATCAACATTAATCACAATTGCGTCAACACCCTGATTAACAGCATCTTCAATACGACTAATAACCGCAGCAACATCACCCGCAGTATCAATAACATTGACACTCCAACCCTTCTCAGTAGCCGCAGCCTCAAAGCCCTCAACAATAAACTGAGTACCAGGCTGCGCTAAAAAAGGTGTCACTACAGCAATCGTTTGCGCAGACGCAGATGCAAAAAGCACCGCAACAATAAAAAAGAAAAACCGTTTCATAAAGACCTCCATAAATTTAGGTAGCTGATTCTATGCCATGCATCTAACGAGATACAAGGGGAGTAAAAGACATTTTACAAATTAATCGCAAACCAAATTTATCTGAAAAACAAAGTTGAATACTATGGTTAAAATGCCTTAATGAAAAACCCTAAGGCAAATAGAAAAAACACTCGAGCGTTAGCTTTTTGCTCTTGCTTATTTTTTATTTGTGGTAGCTTTAGATTACTGTTGTTCTAGCTTATCAGGAGGCTCTTATGCCCAAACTCAAATTATTACTAATACCATTACTGTTATTTTTGTCTTTATCATTTGCGCAAGATGAATACCTTGATGCTGAAGCGTGGGCTTTTTTGACGAATGCAAATGGAGCTTTTGAACTGGCTTTTAGTGACGCAACCCGAGGTGTGACTGCCATTCAAGCACAACAATACGTACTCAACTTAACGCAACTTTATGGTTTGACCTCAACGCTTGAAACAGCGCTCAGGCAACGGCAAAGCCAGATTCAGCAGACAGGTCAAGCAGTGCCTTTAGACCTTATTTATTTGGTTACCTCATTAGCTGCGTTGGGTTCTGGTTTATCAAGCTTGACTGATTATTACCAACAAATTCAGTCGCCACTGGCCAATGCCGGTAGTTTGCAAAACAGCTTAAGAATCGCGCAATTAAATAACACCATTTACTGGCTTTCAAGAACCCTGTACTTTGATAAAGCTAGTCAGTAAGCTCTTATACTAAACTGATTTCATCGTGTCATAAGACTGAGTGAGTCAGAGTGTACTCCCCTAGGTCGGAATTATAAATGTCGTAAGACTTTATAATTCCGCTTAGTATTAAACAGCAAAGCAGATTAAATTAACTGAACAGTCTCTAAAGCTCGAGTTTTCATGACTTAGGGCTTGGTATTTGTCTAGTAATGCGATTAATTCTTGTTGCATAGCTAGGTAAGTTGCTGAACTTAGCTTGAAGGTTGATAGTCTTAACTCAGCGGGATAGCTGTAAGTTTGAACTTTTTTCTTGTGAACGTTTTTCAGTGAAAAGCCAGGTTTGTCGTTAGCTGCATCGGCTAGATTAGTGTTAAGTTGATGCTTCAAACTACTGAGTAACTGGTTTTTTAATTCATCCATCATTTTGTCAAACAATAGAGGCATTAAGCTTGGCATGCTTGGAAGTAAGTCTGTGGGTATCAGAAACTGCTCTGCTACAGCTTGCAAGAGTCTAGGTTTGTTTTTGCCTTCAAGCTCGATAATGAGATTTAAAGCCAGCAGTTTTTTTACCCGAAAATGAACTGTATTAGCAGGTAGCTTAAGAATGCGGGCGGCATCACTGGCGCTTTTTGGTTCATCAAAAACAGCTAACAAGGCAAACATCTTTGGGTCACTTAAAAGCTCGAGCTGGTCTTGAGTTAGATAGCTTTCTTCTTTCATCCTATTTAGTATCGCGTTTTTGTATTTCAAAGTCTAGCTGCGATTTTGAAATAGGTCCTTGCCTGCATTTCATATTTTTAATGGTATTCTGAGCTTATATGAAACCCACTATTTTGGCACTGGCCAGCGAATACAAAGGCACGGCATTGCTTGAAGAGGCAAAGCGTAAAGGCTGCCGTGTTTTGGTGCTTATGAATGAGCGTGTAAAGCATGAAGCGTGGCCTTGGCATGCTATTGATGAAGTCTTTGACATGCCAGATGTGCGTACTCAACCCGATGTCACTTACGCGGTTAGTTACTTAACGAGAGAGCGAAAAATAAATCGTGTTGTTGCCTTAGATGATTATGATGTTGAAACAGCGGCAGCTTTAAGAGAGCATTTGCGCTTAGATGGCATGGGGGATAGTTCAGCACGTCTTTTTAGAGATAAACTTGCCAACCGCACAGCCATTAAAAAAGCAGGCATTCAAGAGCCACGCTTTACAGGCATATTTAATAATGACGAGATTAATGACTTTCTAAATACGGTGCCAGCACCTTGGGTGTTAAAACCAAGATTATTAGCAGGTTCAGAAGGTATAAATAAGTTTGAACATGCACATGATGTTTGGCAGGCCATTGAGGCACTAGGAGATAAAAAGAGTTACTACCTGTTAGAGCAGTTTATTCCCGGTGATGTTTTTCATGTGGATGGCTTAGTATGGCAAGGCAAGCTGGTTTTTTCTTTAGTAAGTAAATACGGTGTGCCGCCCATGGCTGCCTTGCAAGGTAGAGGTGTGTTTAGCACTCGAGTGCTTGATAGAAAAGACCCTGATGCTGTTGCTTTGGCTGAAATTAATGACAAGGTGATTACTTCGCTAGGTCGTACGCATGGCCCTACGCATACTGAATTTATAAAAGCGCATCATAACGGTGAGTATTACTTTCTTGAGACAGCAGCTCGAGTGGCTGGTGGCAATATTGATAAGCTTATTGAGAGTGCTACCGATATTGTTATGTGGCAAGAAGCTGCCCGAATTGAAGTGGCTGATTTTTTGTGTGAGAAATACAACTTACCTAAAGTCCGTAAAGGCTATGCGGGTTTGATTGCTGCACCTTCGAAGCATGCTTTTGCTGATACTTCTGCTTACACTGAACCAGAAATAAAATTTAGACCTAGCTCGCAAGAGTTTGTGAGTCTAATTGTTGCTACAAAATCTTTTAAGCAAACGGAAAGTTTGCTAGCAAGTTACGCAGAGCGGTTTCAAAAAGACTTTATGGGCTAAGTAATTTTACTGTATTTATAGCAAAGACTTGTCGTGGTAAGGCGGGTCTTTGCTATACTTTAGTATGTCAACACTAAATCCAAAACGAACAGTTGAAGAACTCAAAGACCTAAGACGTTTAACAGGCAATGAAGATGGTGCTCAGCGTGTCGCTTGGACAGACACATGGCTCGAGTCTCGTAAATGGTTGCGTGAAAAGCTTGATGCCTTGGGCTTAGAAACCCATACTGATGAAGCAGCTAATGTCTGGTCAACCCTAAAAGGTAAGAGCGAAAAGTCTTTGCTTATTGGTGGACATATGGATAGCGTGCCTAACGGAGGCTGGCTGGATGGTTGCCTAAATGTGCTTGGTGGACTTGAGGTTATTCGCCGTATTAAAGAAGATTATGATGGGGTGCCACCCGTAACTGTGCGGTTGGTTGATTGGGCAGACGAAGAGGGGGCACGCTTTGGACGTAGTTTGTTTGGGTCATCTTCTTGCGCTGGCACCATGAACCCAGACGTAGAGCGAAACCGTACTGATAAAGAAGGGGTTCGTTTTGAGGATGCTTTGCAGCGGTGCGGGGTTGATATTGATAATGCGCATCTTGCTAATAAAAACTTAAACAATGTAGCGGCTCATTTAGAACTCCATAATGAGCAGGGTCCTGTTTTGCTAGATATGGATTTGCCGTTAGGTACGGTTTTGGGTACCTTTGGGGTTGAACGTCACGCCATGACTTTCTTTGGGCAAGCTGCTCACTCTGGCTCTACCCCCATGAACAGGCGAAAAGATGCTTTTTTGGCGGCTGCCAAAATGTCACCAGAAATTTATAATATTACTGATAGACATGGCGGTGTTTGCACCATTGGTAGCGTAACCACAAAACCCGGCATTGTGACTTCAGTAGTTGAAGAATGCCGCATTACTTTAGATCAAAGAATCCTAGATGCTGATGCGCTGGCTGCTATGCTGCAAGAAGCTAAAGATGCCAGTGAAAAGTTTGCTAAAGAAGGAAATGTAGGACTCGAGTGGGAGCACTTATGGAGTATTGCTCCTGAGCATTTTCATCCTGATTTGCTTGCCTTGTGTGATGAAGCCATTATGGAAACCTGTGGTCAACTGCATAGGTTGCCGAGTGGGCCTCTTCATGATGCTGCGGAGGTGTCTAAAGCTGGTATTCCTACTGTCATGATTTTCTTGCAGAGTTTACATGGCATTTCGCACAATAAAATTGAAGATTCTAAAGAAGAACACATTGAAATGAGTGTAACAGCTTTAGATAAACTGGCTGAAAAAACCATGAACTGGATTTTAAGGCAAGCTTAAAGCAAAGGGTTATTAGCAAAAAAGCTAGCTAAAATTCGCAGCCGTTCTTGTGTTTCATCGTCCGAGCTTAATTTAGGTGCATACTCACATAAACTAAAACCAAGCACCTCAAATTGCTTGTAAAGACTATCCAAGAGTTCTTTACAAGCAAAAGCTTTTACGCCTTCAGCACTCGGGAAATTTAAGGCATTAAATTCAGATGGCTCGAGTGCGTCAACATCTAAGTGAATATATATTTTTTTAACTTCATGGAGTTGTAGTTTTTCTGAGAGTGCTTGGCTGCGGTAGTTTATGTCTTGAGCTGTAAACTGTTTTAACTTGTGATGACTGCTGTACCATAGCTCTTCAGGGTCGTAGTTGCGCACCCCAATCATCCAAACTTGTTCAGGTTTTAAAGGCTTAAAAGCTAGCTTCATTAAGTCTTGGTCGCCTTCTCCTAAGGCACTGCGAAGTGCCATGCCATGCGCTGCTTTTGAAGGTGAAGAATCAGGCGTATTAAGGTCAGCATGAGCATCAATCCAAATAACAGCAATATCCCCTTTGTACTTATGATTAATATAGCTTATGGGTAAGGCATCGACACTGCAATCACCCCCTAGAATCAAAAGGCGATTGGGTTTTTGCTCATCTAACAAAGCGCGTAGTTGTCTAGCATGATTTAAAAGGTCTTCTTTGGAATTGACCTTGTCCATACGCGCAGCAGCAGCTTTTCGAGATACATCAATCTCTTCAAAAGCTACATGGTTAAGTAATTTTGCTATCTCAGAACTACCCCGCATCAGCATAGGTGCATTTTTAGAACTCGAGCCTTGCCATTGCGGAAAAAGAATGGATAGCGTTTTCTTGCTCATAGTTTTTGCTTTTAAACTAGAGCCTGAAAAAGCTCATCGCAATCACTAACAAAAGCCTGAAATCGTTTATTTAGGGCAGAAACTCTATTCGGGATGGGTCTTTCTTTAACCGTGGCATCTTGCTCTAAATACAAAGCTTTATTGAACTCGAGTGCAAAGCCGGGTTTTGCATTTTTTGAATTGGGGTCACTAAGCCTTTGCGTGGTGCCACCCAAAGCAAAAGGATCATTAATCAAGATGCTATCAGGTACATCACTATCACGCATAATGTCTTTAAAGTGAAGCTCGAGCTTTTCACGTAACTGCTGGGCTTGTTCTGCTGTGACGCTAGTGTGATGCCCCTCTACTTTATTTCCTTGGCTGTCACCACATGTTATGAAGGTGAAAGCGGGTCTTGGTTTGCCATTATCTGGGCCAATCATGGGGCCAAGTGCGCTCATCGAGTGACCATCTATAAAGTAGCTAATGTCGTCTTTGGCAAGCATGCGGTCTAAGGTTCTATGAAAAGGGTCATAAAAACGGTGTAAGCGTTCTTCGATTCGTTTTTCCG
>CAZWJZ010000045.1:13131-21180 GCA_964634665.1 uncultured bacterium
AACGAAAATTGTCTTTGTAAAGCGGTGTGCCTGAAAAATCAGTCACTTTGATAACGCCATTCAGCCCGCCAGCAGTTCGACTACGGTTTAAATCAACTACAAATCTTGATGTAAGTGCATGCACGTGACTTGCTTGTTCTGCAAAAAAGAGCGCATCTGTAAAGGGGTCACCCTCGTAAAAGAGATGTTCTAAGCGTGCTGCGCAAGCATCTTGATTATAAACATCCTCACCTAGCATGTCTGCCAGAATATTAAAGGGTACAAAGCCAGAACTATGGGGTGTAATAATCAGTGCGTGCACAAGCTAGTTTAGTTGCTCGCAAGCTTTTCTAAAGAGAAAGTGGTTAAATCAGCAGCCAAAGCGTACATTTGACCTCTGGTTAGTACTTCCTCAGCGCTAAAGTCTTTACTGATAATACCTGCCTGTAGAAGATCTGGCCAACTTTCCCCAACACAATGATTCATAAGGCAAGCAGCGTCATGCGTAATTTGTAAGGCCAGCTCTGCGCTTAAGCCAATACTACTGTCAGGGTAACTCGCAACAAGCGTTTTTCCAAAATCAGGGTCATTAAAAAAGCGTTGCCCTACATTGCTAAGCAAGTAAACATAACTAATGGCCGACATTTCTTTGCCTAAATCAGGGTTGTTACTGTAGCCACCCACAGCTAAACCACGGCTTAGCATGAGCCTGTAAGCATCATAGTGAAGATCCCCAAAGGGCCCAACAGGGCTTCTAGCCTCAACTTCAGGTAAATAAGCGCCTCGGCTCTGCAAAATAGTACGAAGATTCAAAATGTTACTTGTCTCAGCAATAAATTCTTGACTAGACTGGTTACCCTGAGCCGCCATGCTAGCTGCAACGCCAACAGCCTCAGCTAAAACCATGCCAAAAGGAACCACTCGAGCGCTAGAGGCGGCTATAGGGTCATAACTAGCAGCTTTACCGACAACCCACAAGTTTGTAAGGTTATCAGGCACATTAACGCAGAGTTGTGCACCATAAATAATGCCTTTACCGTAAACATAGCCACTATCGTAAGGCGTTAAAGTCTGAACATCTAAAGGATAACCACCTGCAGCAACATCAAGCGGCGTAACACGGTTATCAAGAACATCATCAACGGTTAATTTACAAACCCCTTCTAAATGCCTAGTCTCACGAATATAAAGCCTCTCAGCTACACCGCCCAAGCTAGCCTGCGCAAAACCAGGAAGCTCGAGTTTGAGGTAATCAATGATGCGTGCAGCTTCTTGAGTTGCGCGTACTCGAGCATCAGCCTTACTAGCTTCATCAAAAGGATTGACACCATATATTAAAAGAGCATTAACTAAAATACTGCCATCTTCTTGCAAACCTAAGTTAAGACCTCTTAGTCTTATGCTTTCGTCTTGTGCTTTATAGGCTGCTGGGTAGCCACCAAAGTGACCCCAAGCAACATGCTCATCTACACTGGCGTAGTCTTTACCTCTTTGTCTTATACCCTGACTAAGGGCTTGCCAGTCAACACCATCTATCTGAAAAACAAGTGTGTCAGCCATGCGGGCATTAAAGCCAATGGAACTAAAGCCAAAACTATAATTTGCGCCTGCTAAAGTTGCAAAATCCATTTCAGAGGTCGCATCTATGATTTGTTTTGCGTAGTAATAAGCATCAATATTTTTTTCACCAACATGAAGCCCAGTAACAACTCCGTTGGTCATAACTGGCTCAATGGGTTCAACGGACGTTTTTACGGTAACGCCAGCGTTTTGCAAAAGAATATTAAAAGCTGCTTCAGCTCGACGAACATCAAACGAATGCCCCTTACCAACCATCGTCCACCAGCGTGAGAACAAACCTTGCTGGTAGTTAACGGGTTTTAAGTGTAAATCGAGGGAATTCATTTGTCCAAGTGTAAACAAGCCACCAATTTTAGAATCTTCAGTAAGCAATAAGGTTTTTGCGCCAGACTCAGCTGCTGCAACCGCGGCAGCTACGCCTTCTGGTTCACTACCCACAATAATAACGTCAAAAGAGCGATCCTCAGGAGCAGCACCGACCATTAAAAGAACCAAAAATATAAACAAAAATATTCGAGAAAAAAACACCATAAGCGCTAGTCTATCAAACTAAGTTTCAGCAAAACGTACTCTCACATAGCAATAGCCTAAGAAAGAACTGTACGCGTTATAATTTCAGCAGCATCAGCTTTAGCTAAGTCAGCTGCTTTGTTCTCCATAGCAGAACGCACAGCGTTATTTTCGAAGTAACGCTTTAATTTATAAGCAAAGACGGTCAAGGGTTCAATACGAAAAGCAACACCATTTTCAAGCAAAAAACTCGTATTTGCTTCTTCTTGTAAAGGATAAGGCTGCACAACAGCCAGACTCAAGTGAGCCGCAAGCACCTCACTACTCGTTAAGCCCCCCGGCTTACCTACCATAAGATCAGCAGCAGCCATGAGTTCAGGTACATTATTGCTAAAGCCTATGATTTCAAAGCTTAACAAGTCATGATTAGTATCAACCAAAGCCTCAATTTCCGTCTTTAAATCATGGCTACGACCACAAGCTATAATGACATGCAAGGGCCAGCGTAAGGTTCTTAAATCACTAAGCAAAGGCCTAATCGTCTTAATGTCTAAGCCGCTCGCCATAAAAAGCAACATATCTTTATTCTCGCTTAAACCAAGCCTAGCTTTGGCTTTAGCTTTAGGTTCGAGTTTAGAAAAGCGGGGGTCAATAGGAATGCCTGTGACCTGAACACGAGATTCATCTATACCAAGATGTCTTAAATGCACAGCTACTTCTTCAGTGGCAACAAAATATTTATCTATATTGGGCTGCAGCCATAAAGAATGCGCAAAAAAATCAGTAATAACAACATATTGAGGAATCGGCTCACTACGATTCAAAGTAAGCAGGTTTGGTATTAGTCGAGTACTAAGAATCTCAGGAGCAAGAAAATGCGTATGCACAATCACATCAGGCTCATAGCGATTAATAAGTCTTGGCAAATGATACGAAATAAGTCTAGTAGCTCGAGCGCGTAATTTTCGTTGCCTTGACTGGCGCTCACTAGGATGCCTGTCTAAACGATTACCAAGCCAGTCTACAAACTCAGGAGCAGTTCGTACCAAATCAAAATAAGCTTGCGAGTAAAAACGCCTAAAAGGAACGCTAGTGTAATCAAGCAGATCAACATGCTTAACGCTTGCACCAGCAGCCAAAAAAGCTGCCTCAAGCGCTCGAGCTGCCGCGACATGTCCTCCACCAATGGACGCTGAAATAAGTAGGATGCGTTTTGACACTCACAGAGTTTATCAGGCTTTTATCGTTTAAGTTAATGTTTTGCTAATAAGCCTTAAGCTTTTCTCAGTTCAAAGATGTTAGCATTTACGCAAGAAGCTAAAGGCGACTGGTTTTATGAATCAAGTTTGCCTTGATAATTAGAGACTAAGCCATGTTTGCAGATCAAACTAGCAGGCAGTATGGAGTGAAAGATGAAAGCCTTTTTAAGTAGTATGCTCTTAGTTATTTTGACAGGATGTGTCCCAACTGTGACTCAAGCACCAAGCCTTCATGAAATTGTTTTATTTAGCAACGCACAAGACCTAAATAAACGCCTTAGTTACTTCTACGGAGACCCGCAATCAGTCATAATTGCAGGACAAGAAAGACAACTAAGCACAGGAACGAGCGAAGCGCCCTTCCAAGTTGAAAACGCCTTAGTTATAGATGGTGCAGAAAATATAAGCCAAACCATTAATAAACTTTCACCACCACCCACTCGAGTTCAGCGAATTCCTTTAACGACGGAGGTGCAGCTAGAAGTCGGTGAAGATGTTTCTGAAGTCCTTTATTTTGATGGTAATAAATGGTTCACCGTTGCTGTTAATGCCAAAGCAGGATTTGTAACCACCCTTGCCCCAAGAGAGCGTATTAATGGGCTTGTTGGTGTGGCTGACCTGACTAGGGAAGAGGCTGCAATGCTCATGAGAGAACTCGAGCCTCGTGGGCCTTTAGCTGTTACGGTCATTTCTGAATCTAAAGTTCCTGATCGTAGGGTTGATGGTTTAACAGAATATCTCATGAGTACGTTCTACGTTCAGTTAACCCTTCCGACAGATGCAACTGCCTACACAACGCCTTCCCGTGACCTTATCTGGGAAGTTATAGCGCAAGGAAACCAAGCAGTTGGTTTTGACCAAGAGGAGTACCTCTTTATAGCGAATCAACAAGAATTTCTCTCTACATGGAATAGGGCTTATGGTTCTCAGCTAACTGTGCCGTCTTTACCAAGCATTGATTTTGAAAGAGAAACCCTTGTGGCTGTTTTCTTAGCTGAGAAGCCATCTGGTGGCTACAGCATTGATGTGCAAGACGTAAGTTTAGAAGATGGTGATATTTATATCAACATGCAAAAATTAGAACCAGCCGCTGGCCTCATAACAACGCAAGCTTTGACCTCACCGTGGGTATTTGTGCGTGTTCTTCGCGGTGATATAGACGCAGCATGGTTTAGAAGCCCTGACAGTTCAGAATTATTCGCGGTAGCAAGGCGTTCAGATGGTTTTTAAATCATAAAGCCTTAAGTTTAAGACAATTTAGAAAGGTATGCCTAAGCAAAATTGGGCCTACCTTATATTTTATAAATGGTATGCCTTGCTGCCATCGGTACCGTGAAAATTGTGTTTCGAGTCCTCTTTCGTCAAGTCATCAAGGTATGTAGCCTCAAAAGGTTAAACTCGAGTCTGTGATTAATCATTTATCATTCCTATAAAAACAGGGCTAAGTTAGCTTTAATTCCTCTTTAAGCAAAGCTCGAGTTTCTAAATCTATTTGCTCAATACCCTCCCAGCTTAATGCTTGGTTGTTTAAACGCTCGAGTGCTAGCTCTAGCGTTTTAGCTATGTCTATGTAGCTTATGCGTTTGGCTAGAAAAGCTTCTACAGCGATTTCGTCAGCAGCGTTTAGTGCGCAGGGTGCAAGGCCAGCCATTTCTCCGGCTCTGTAAGCTAAGCTAAGACTAGGGAAGCGCTGATGGTCTGGTGGGTGTAATTCCCAAGTTCCTTTAAGTGCTAGGGGCTCTAGAGGAATTTCAGGTCTATTCGGGTACTCTAAGGCATAGTGAATAGGTATACGCATGTCATGCGGTCCAATTTGAGCTTTTATGTTGCCATCTTTATACCGTACAAAACTATGAATCAAAGATTGGGGATGAATAACCACATCAATGTGCTTGAGCGGTATCTCAAATAAAAAGTGTGCCTCTAAAACTTCTAAGCCTTTGTTAAACAAAGTAGAAGAATCAATGCTTACTTTAGCGCCCATAGCCCAATTAGGATGCTTGAGTGCCTGCTCAGGTGTTACTAAAGACAAGTCGCTAGGCTCGAGTCTAAAAGGCCCCCCTGAAGCAGTTAAAACCAGCTCAGCAATGCCTTCAGTAGCTTCGCCTACAAGGCATTGAAATAAGGCTGAATGCTCTGAATCAACAGGGGTAATGCTTGCACCATGTTTTCTAGCTAGTTCCCAAACAAGCGGCCCAGCTACCACCATGGCTTCTTTGTTAGCTAAGGCAACATGCCTGCCTTCTCGTAAAGCCGCAAGCGTAGGTTTAAGCCCTGCAATGCCCGGAATGGCAGCCACAACCGTATCCACCTCAAAGCTAGCAAGCTCTTCGGCAGCATCTTCACCCGAAATAACTCGAGTGCTTGCGGGCGCTTGAGTTTTTATGTCTTTAGCTATGCTTTCATCACAAGAGACAAGCTCGGGTTTAAATTCAGCTATTTGTTTTAGTAAAAGCTCTTTGTTTTTGCCTGCAGATAGTGCTTTTACTCTATAGCCACGCCAGCGAGCAACATCTAGTGTTTGGGTTCCTATTGACCCGGTTGAGCCTAAAATGGAAATGCTTTTCATAAGCTTAAAGTATCACTATTTTAGTGCTAATAGTGGAAGCTTAAAGGATAATCTAGAATTTTATCTCAAGCGTTGGATAGTAATTTGTTTTGAGTATGACTTTAAACTTAGACCGATAACCATAAGCTAACTGCTAAGGTTTTTTGATGGTTTTTCTAAGGCAGGTCACTAAAAATGAATGTGAAACCCTAGATAAGCTATTATGCAGTTAGTAATTACTAGGAGTCTAAATGTTAGTTAAAGAATGGATGACCCCCAACCCAAATGTAGTAAGCAGCAAAACACCTGTTATGGAAGCCATGCAGGTTTTACGCAAAGGTGGTTTTAGGCGACTTCCGGTTGTTGATAACGGTAAGCTTGTTGGCATTGTCACCGATAAAGATCTTAAAGAAGCGTCGCCCAGCCAAAGCAGTTCTTTATCTGTATATGAACTCAATTATTTACTTAGTAAATTGCTTATTAAAGACATCATGAGTGAACACGTCTATTTTGTTAGCCCTGAAGACCCAATTGAAAAAGTAGCCCTCTTAATGGCCGAACAAAAAATTGCTGGCTTGCCGGTTGTTTCTGAAGGCACTGTGGTAGGCATAATCACCATAACCGATATGCTTGAAACCTTTGTGCAGGTTTTAGGCTTAAGAGAAGGTGGAACTCGAGTGACGGTTAGCTTGCCAGATGAACCTGGTATTTTGCAAAAGGTTGCTGAAGCGGGTCCACCTTCAAATATTGCTACGGTGGTTACGTCAGGTATTAAAGAAGGGCAAGTGCGAGAGTTGGTCTTGAGGGCTACCGGTTTAGATGCGGAAAGCTTTCCTGAGCGATTAAAAGAAAAAGGCATTTCTGTTTTGGATGTTCAATGAAAGCGCAAACTGACCCGAAACCGCTCATTGATGCTGTAAAAGCTGGGCGCGTTGCTAACACTGGTTTCTTAGATAGTAACGAAACAGCGCAGCTTGTACCCCTTCTAAGACAAGCGGATGTTAGTGTGAACGTTTCAGGCGGATATGTGGGAGCTAAACGACGTGTCATAACTGTCTTCCCAGAAAATATTCCTCATGCTGACACGCCTTTGGCTGCACTATTTACTGAAAATGCTGTGGAAGAAATGGCTTTACGTGCCGCTTTGAAGCAGCATTTAGCAACAACTGATATGGGTGACATCATTCAGCATCAAGAAGGCCTAAGCATTATCTTATTAAGTAAAGCTCGAGCTGCTTTACCTGACCCTTTTCGTGTGGCTTCTCAGGAGATTGATTTTGTTGAGATTCCTTTGGAGCGCTTAAGTTCTGGCAGTCAGAAACGGCAACTGGTGATTGTGCCTTCTTTACGGGTAGATGCTCTTGGGGCTAAAGCTTTTAATGTTTCAAGGTCTTACTTTAGTAAAGGCATTCAGGCGGGTAACGTAACCATTAACGGTAAAGCTGCCACCAAATCAAGCAGTGCAGAACCCGGTGATGAAATTTATGCGCAGACTATAGGTCGAATGTATGTTTCGAGTGTTCAAGGTGAAACCCGAAAGGGTAATTTGAAGGTAATCGTGGATATTGAGAAGAGCTAAACCTCCTTTCGAGTATTGATATTTCGAAATGTGCTTGGTTTGCCTGAATTAATTCTAATTGATACGCTTTTACAATGAAAATTATCTTTAGATAGGGTTAGGATAGAGGAGAGGTTATGAAATTACCTAGTTTAGAAGAAGCTGAAAAGCTTCTACTAGAAGCTGAAAAACGAAATTCTGGACCTTGGGTTCCGCATGTCAGAAACGTTGCTTTAGCTGCCAAATTCATTGCCGAAAAACACCCAAGACTCGAGCCTGAGCCAGCCTTTATTATGGGATTGCTGCACGATATTGGTCGACGTGAAGGTGTCACAGGAATGCGTCACATACTAGACGGCTACAGCTACCTAATGAATTTAGGGTTTGATGATGCTGCCCGAATATGCTTAACTCATTCTTTTCCAATAAAAGATATAAGAGCTGGTTTGGGAAAATGGGATGTTAGTGAACAAGAGTACGCTTTTGTAAAATCCTTTTTAGCAGAAATAAATTACAACGATTACGATAGACTTATTCAACTTTGCGATGCTTTGGCTATGGCTGAAGGCATCTGCCTGATGGAAAAACGCATTGTTGACGCAGTCATAAGACTA
>CAZWJZ010000046.1:0-6422 GCA_964634665.1 uncultured bacterium
TTCTTGCTTCCACAGTGATAACATTCGATTTCTCTTCTAACCATTCCTTAGTCTATCTGTTCGAGATATACCACTACCGTTTATTCTTTGCCCGAGTATCTTCTACCCCTGCAAACACAGTTCCCAAGATATCAACCAATCTCTCAAAGCTCAGTTCAGCTATCATTTCTCTAGCTTAAGTCCCTTTTTTATCCTTTTGTCTTCATATTTGGAATTGCTGTAATCTTCGAGCTAGGTGAGTCCAAATAAAAATACTCAGCCGGTGTAGCCTTTCACTCATAAGCTGCTATATGGCTAAGCTTCTACTAAATTTGCAAAAAAGCTATACATTGAGGCGTTTAAAAGCATTGAGGCTAGCCTCCTTAACTGTGGACTAATTTTCTGAAGCGCTACCGCTATTTTCTCGGTATTTCTTGTCTTTTTATATCGCTTCACTATTCGTTTTGTTCTCGTAAATCTACGGATAATCCGCATATTCTTTAGATTAATAGCTATACTTCTGAAATGCACTACAGGAGCTGCTTGCCTCTCTTTCTAAATTGTTTTAACTATGAAAGTAAAGCGATCCTTTTAGGCTGAACCACAACCTAAAACTGACAAATAAACTCAAGTTGTGCAGTAAATTGATTGCTTGACTCATTTAGAGTTGTGCCTGTTTCTGGATAAATGCCACAGAACTCATTATCAGTAAAAGTGTTTGCAGATACTGTTGCATTTGAGTTGCCCGTTAACCATATACCAGTTTCTAAATTTTTACTTAGGGTGCTTCCCTCAAGGGTAAATGAAGCTCTGTCTTCCACAATAACGCCATTGCTGTTTTCATGAAGCAGACTTTGACTTAATTTAGCTGAGGCATCTTCATTTATGACTAGCCCTTGAGCACCATTAGCTTGAAAAGTTGTTACACTTGCTTCTAATTGTGATCGGTCGGTCATTTCAATACCATTGCGAATGCTTTTTATGATTTGGCTGTTCATCAAGGTAGTTTTGCTTACACCCGAAAGAATGAGACCTCTGGTATTTTCTGAAAAAAGAGTGTTTTGAATGTTTGCATTTCCCCCAGCAATATCAAGAGCGCTGTAGCGGTTATTTAGTAAGTTGGAATCTGTAATTTCTAGCGTATCGCTGCTACCAAAAAGAACAGCTCGACCACCTTGCTGGGAAGCCTCATCATAAAAAGCACCCTCTAAATTAACTTTATTTAGACTGAGGTTGCCCTGATTGACTTCAATTAGATTCATTGCTGTTATGCCTTTATGAATCAATCCTAAATTACTAAGACTGAGTGTATCTGCTGTATCAAGAATGATAATAGGACCACTTAATGGGCTTTGTAAAATTGATTCTTCTGGTCCGTTTCCTAGAATCTGAAGCCCTTTTGAGACAATTAATGTTCTATCTAGCGTTAACGCACCAACAATTTTAATTGTACTGCCTTTTTTCGCTTCTTCTATAAAACGTTCAAGCTGCGCGGGTGTTTCGGCAGTGAAGGTCCTAGTGCGAAAAAATTGCCACCAGACTCCAAAGCTAGCTGCTAACGCTATAGTAACTACACTTAAACCAATCCAGAGTCCTTTAAAACTTTGTTTCTTAGGTTCTTCAGAACTAACCTCTTTACTCGTACTTTGAGTATTTGCCTTTTCAGCCGATTCAATTTCATCTTGAGACTCAAGAGCAGTTTTTAGAGCATCTTTAAAATCACTAGCAGTTTGATACCTCTCTTTATAATCCTCTTGTAAAGCCTGTTGCATTACCTCAGTAACAGCAGGGCGAAATAAAACTAAATTTAACTCCTTACCTGCTCTTCGCTCATTACTATCAGGAGGTTTTGCACCTGTAACCATGCGGTACATTACTGCTGCAACTGCATAGACATCTGTCCAAGGGCCCTGTTTGCCATCTTTAAAATATTGCTCAAAAGGTGCGTAACCAAAACTAAGTAGTTGCGTGTAATTTTGAGTTTTATCTGCAACGAACTGCCTTGCTCCCCCAAAATCAATGAGTACGGGAAACTCATGATTTCCTCTTTTAGCCATAAGGATGTTTTGAGGCTTTATATCCCGATGAATCATCTTTTCACTATGAATGTACCCTAATGCATTCAAAATACTCTCTAAAATTGTGAATGCCTCTTCTTCTTTTAAAGGCTCACCTTTAGCATTTAAGTAAGCCTCTAAATCCTGCCCTGCGTAATACGGCATAACAATGTATGCCGTATCATTTTCTTTAAAAAGCGTAATGATATCAGCAATATTTGGATGTTGAAGTTGGCTTAACGCCTGAGCTTCACTAAAAAATGAACTAAGGCCCTCTTGATAATTTTCATCTTCAACAGGAATGACAGTCAATTGATCATTATCCCGTTGTGCAAGGCCACTAGGATAATACTCTTTGATAACAACTTCCCGCTCTAAATCCTTATCGATAGCCAAGTAAGTAATAGCAAAGCCGCCCTGCCCAATTGCACCCAGAATTTCAAACCGCTTAAGTAAAGTACCAGGTTGCAAGAAAAACGGTTTAGGACTCAAAAAATTCATTTAATAGTCACAGTAATAGTTGAATCAGAATAACCTGTTATAGCTACCTCAACACCTTCAATAGGTAGACTGAAACGATCAAGAAGCTGACTAAGCGTAATATCTCCCTCAACTTCAAACACCGCTTCACCCTCAGAAAAACTACGATCAATTAAGCTTTCAACTCCCCGAATACTTTGCACAAAACCCTTAACTCGAGTTAAGTCTGTTAAATCCTCAATGTTTGTTACAGTAATTTCAATACTTGAAGCGCTACTGGTTGATGCATTCAGATTTTGAATGATTTTGCTTGTGAAATCTTCAAGAATGGGTTCAAGTCCTTCATTGACTGCATCATTAGCTGCTTTTTCTGCAGAGAATGCAGGTTTAGGTCCTGATTCACCATTAATGGAAGCAATAATTTGATTATTTGCTACACGGCTTGCCTCTAAGCGTAGCGTAGCTCGTGCAGAAAACATGCCTTCACGGACTGTGCTAGCTTGCGGTTCTGCTTGAATATTTGCACAAATTAGAATATCTGCAATGCCTTGTAAGCTCTCTAAAGATTGACAGTCTTCAACAGCTGCATTTCGTAAGCTAAAACCCAAACCAGTAAAATAATCAGCCAAGCGTATTTCTGTAACACTTGCAACACTAAGATTGCTTGATTGAGCTTTTATAACAATTCTAGGGTTACCTAGCTCTTGCTTAAGTAAATAACCTAGAGATTCAAGTTCTGCTTTAATACTACTAAGGACAGTTTCTGGAACATCTCCCACGCAAGCCTGAAGAAAGACATAATAAATACCATCTTCTACTTTCGTTTCAAGAATCTCACTCGAGCTAATCACACCAACCGTACGGGAATTAACCACATCGTTAACAAGCTGTAAATTATTAGTTAATGAACTTGATTCAATAATTACACCATTGGTCTCAATTGCTCTACGTTGAGCATCCCTCTCTGCTTCATCTTTTGCTGAGAATTCATCACTAATGATAGGTGCTTCACCTTGTATGCGTGGAATGAAAGTTTCACCTTCAGCACAATTTTGTGCATGCACAAAACCAAACACAAACAATAACCCAACAAGCAGTTTCATTTTAATTCCCCCTAGCAACAAAGATTTTACTTTCTGCAATAAAATCTTTTTCAGCTAACAAACTTAAAAAGACAAGTGCCGCCTCATCATCTAGAATAAGGTTCTTACCAGTTGGATCAAGCCCAAATACATTAATGATTTGGGGGGAAGACCCGCTAGCATCTAAACCTAAAATTTCATCTACGCTACCGTGGTAGCTTGGTTTTTTTACTTGCGCCAGCAACACCTTGCTTGTTGCCTCTATGTTCATTTGTAACGCTCGTTCTGTACTGAGTGCCGAAGCATCAAAAATAATACTACTTGGTAATTCAGTAATTATTGCTGGTTGAGGGATTTCGGTTGGAGTGGTGTCTCGTTGTGTGGGAGGCTGCCCACCTACACCCGTACCATCGCCAGTACTTTCTGTATCAGCTTGAGTTGTTTCGGGTGATGAATTATCGGCAGTTGGTGTTGGTGGTTGAGGATTCACTACCGTCGGATCTGAGGGAATTATTTTGATACGCACCGTTGCTAGATTTGAATCAAGCTCACCATCATTAGCAAAGTAAGTAAAGCTATCCTCAGTCGCACCATCATTTCTAGAAGTATAAGTAATTTTGCCATCAGCTTGAACTTCAATCAACCCATGAGCTGGAGTACTATGATTAAACACTTGAAGCGTCTTATCCTCAGGATCAAGATCATTCAAGAAGATATCAAACTCAATTGTTCCCCCAGAAAAAACCGTAACATTATCATCCGTAGCAATAGGTGGCTGATTTCCATTGTTAGGGTTAGAAGGTGACTCAACAGTCTGTACCGAGCTACTATTACTATCTGTTGTCGCCTGACCACTAGCTGAAACAGCCACAGGATTAATCGTAATCTGAGCAAAAGCCTCAGCAGTACCAGCATCTGTTACAAGCGCATACTTAAAAACATCTGTTCCGCCAGTAACACCAGCCTGATAGCTAAATGAACCATCAGAATTAAGCGTTAAAACACCCTGCGATACATTACCCACCAAAGTAATCTGCGCAGTTCCAGAAAGATTCAAATCATTAAGCAACACACTCCCCTCGAGTGTGCCACCTGCATCCACCGTAAACAAATCATCTGTCGCGACAGGTAAAGCAACAGCTTCAGTTACTTGTTCCACAGGAGCTACTTCAGTTACATCTTCAGTAGCATCAACCTCATCAATAGTAGTTGCATTCACCTCAGAATTAATAGTGCTAGCAGTATCAGAATTAGCCAAAATCTCAGCTACAATCTCCTCAATAGGACGCTGCTTAACACTATCAACAATCACAAGCTTGCCATCTGCTGCAACGCCCAAAAGAGGTATAGCCTCACGCACATTATCTAAAGGAACAACCATCGTAAGTTCACAAAAGCTTTCCTCAGCATTCCACACACGACTATCAGGCGCCTCAATTGCTCCCACCAGCACATTATTCACTTCACTTCTTACTGTATCCGCAACCAAACTCGCATCATTATCATTAATACTTGTATCCCCAAATAAAGAAACACCCTCAATAATTTCAAGGAGCCGCCTTTGCCCATTAACAATAGCTGCCCTACAAGCCAAAGTTCGCTTCTGAGCTTCAAACACCACGTTAGACGGTGGAAACCCCACCTCTCTAACCTGAACTAAACCCTCAGCCCCCCAATCAATGGAACCAACTGAGCCATTAGACAACTCAAACTGCTGCACAGAACTTGAAGGTTCACCATTTGAATCTTGAGCAAAAACGAAACTAAAACAAACCAGACAAATAAGTAAATGCTCCCAAAGATGTTTCATAATTACATAATAGTTTACACCAAATGAATGTGGACTTGAGGGTGCTAAATAAAACTAAGAAAAGCTTTTTCTTTCCAAGTAATAATCTGAGCCTAGATTTTACAACCTACTCAAGCAAGAAAGTCGAGGTTCGCGACTTTCTTGCTTGAGTATCTAGCCACTAAACTTAAGGCTGTGAAACAATAATAGCGTAACCACTTGTATTCACACGCTCTGAAAAATGAGCCTCAGTTCTTGGTTTAGAGAACTTCCAACTAAGCGCATAAAAGTACACTCGTTGCTCAGTTTTGATAGACGAACTCGAGCTTAGAATAGCTGAGGTATCCTCAGTACTTAAACTACCCACATCTGGTGCATTAATGAAGTACTCAATAGCACCAGGAACAGCATCCCATGTTATTTTGATTTCATTACCAGAAGCCACCGCTTTTAGATTCTGAGGAAACTCGAGTTGATCACTAGCATCTAGCGTGTCAGTCTCGCAGCTAGCTAACTCTAGAAAGGTTGCGCAAGCTTCATAGGTTCCAAAGACTGCTTCTTCATTATCACCAAAAACAATCCAACGATCATTCTGATTAAAGGTTCGTTCCTCTTCGAAAGTAGGGTTACTTAATTTAATAACTACATCTGAATTTAAAGGCCCTTTAGAATCAATAATGAAAGGATTGAAGTAATGCAAAGAACTAAAAGACCTCACACCTCCCATAGCTGTTTCATCAAACTTATAGGTACCAACTTTGTACTCAAATGCCTTATCAGGGTCACTCTGAATACTTAAACTAACAATCGCTACCTGCGAAAAACCTTGACCATCAGACACTCTGTAGCTAAAAGAATCACTCAAATTATCACTATTATCATGCTGATAACTAAAGCTACCATCAGCACTTAGAGTTAACACACCAAAACTCGAGCTTGAAACAAGTTCAGCTGTTAAAGGGTCATTATTTTCATCGGTATCGTTCGCCAAAACACCGGGTGCTGCTACGGTTAAAGTTTCACCTTTAGGTAATG
>CAZWJZ010000046.1:6432-20983 GCA_964634665.1 uncultured bacterium
TTCACCTTTATCCAGACTAAATGCATCATTATTACTTACAGGTAATACATTTCCATCTTGAGCTTTAACCTGAATGAAGGTACTCACATCAACCCAACCACTGTTATCTCGCTTAAGAGCACCAAACGTATAAACAGTACTCTCATCTGGGCTTGCTTCAAAACTCGAGCTGCAATTTACCGGCAGTTCACCTGCATTACTCGGATCTGGTGAAGCTACTAATCTACAAGCTTGGGCATTCTCAGCAACCCAACTGAGTAGCACTTTGTCTCCCTGATCGATGGTTTTACCACTCAAATTCTCTACATCATCAACCTTAAAGGAAATACGAACATCTGAATCAACTTCAATAACAATGGCTTCATCAAGAAAATCTTGCTGAATGGCTCTTGCTTGAAACGTGTACTTGGTTGACTTTTGAGGCTCTTTTGTGGTGCTAGAAACACAGTCTACAGTTTTGCGTTCAAAAGGAGTTGGCCCCTCTATATCTGTATACAAAAAGCATTCTTGTGTTTCTGGTGGATTTTCAATACTCCAGTTTAAAGAAATGCTTTCGCCTGCACTAACGGTCTTATTAGCACCATTATCAATAAGGAATGTAACCTTTGTTTCTTTGCTTCCAGGTGGATTCTCAGTGGTAGTACTAGGATCACATGCTGTAATAACAAGGAATCCGATAAGTAAAAGGATAAGTACTTTTTTCATAAATGACTCCCAATGATTTAGGTAATGACTATTACCAGACTATAGCATTTGCTTGAAATGCTTTGCCGATTTTAATGATTGGCGATTGTTATGTAATCTTTAAGTAGTTGGCGAAAAGAATAGCCAAGTTTATGCTTTCCAAGAGCTTGTTGGTAGATAAAGCATTTAAGGAATTGATAATGTAAGTATGATACAAAAAGAAGGGTTCAAATAAATTTTTAACGTACTATATTTTTCTGGACATCGTCAAAGCTATTGCTCTCAATATTTTCATTAGCTATACGAGTGGATGGCAAACTTATACCAATATAGCAATTTGAAATAGTGTTATTTTGAATAGATAGGCTCTCGGCTGGAGCTGATTTATCCAGATTAATTCCGACCGAATCAATTTCGTTTGAAGTAAGCTCACAATGTATCGTATTGTTAGTCACCAAAATAGTTTTACTCTTGTTAAAACTAATTTGTATTCCCCAACTACTGCTATCCCTAATGTTAATAAGTGGTGAATTATTGCCAGAAATACTAATACCTCGGAAACTAGTTATAGAGTCGATAAGTAAGCCTTCTGAATCTTTCATTCCAATATTTATATTTCTAGTGTCGACATCTAGTGTGATTTTGTTGAGAATCAGATTGGTTTCTACTGTTTCAATAAAATACTTAAGATTACGATTAGCGGTTGTCGGAGTCTCTAACGTAAGGTTCTCAAGCTTCAGTTCTCCAGAAGCGTGTTGTATACCTTGCAGAAGTTGTAGAGAAGTCTTTTTTTCTCCTTGGCCTATAAGCTCGATATCCCCATTAAGAATTAAGGGCAATGGAACAAGAATTCTTGTTGTGCCCAGCTCTATTCTTCCACCTTGCTCGACTCGCTTTAGAAGTTGATTGAAGTTTGTAACTAGTTCGGGTTCCAAGTTAATACTTAGAGTTTTTTGTTCGCCAGAGCTTAAGGTAAAGGCTTGGCTTTGTTCTAGATAACCTTCGGCAGTTATTGTAATTGTGTGAGGAGTGTTTGGGCTAAGCTCTAAAGTCTTTGTTAGAATTGTATTGCCATTTAGAGCTATTTCTGCGTCTTCTGGTGTAACCATCAGAGTCACTTGAGCAATTAGTTCATTTAAGCGAAGCTCCAATGATTGATCATTGATTAGGGCTACAGTTTGTGTTTGATTTTCATACCCTTCAGCACTTGCCTCAATAGTATACTCAACCCCTGCTTCTAGAGTCAGCTCATTTGTTGCATTTATAGGTTCACCATTAAGCGTAACAGTAGCATTGTTGGGTAGTACTGTTAGACGTAAAGTAGCTGTAGTAATTTCTGGTAATTCAGTTAAGGTGGGGTTTAGGGTTAGTTGCTCGCCGGGGTTTGGGTTTAAGGTTTCACTGTAGGGTTCAAATCCTTCTGCGCTTAGTTCTAGTGTGTAGCTTGTGTTGGGTGTCAGATTGAGTGTGGTTTCTGTTTGAACGTCTCCGTTTAGTCTTATGACTGCGTTTTCTATTGTGTTTATGGTTAGGGTGGCAGCTAGGGGGTTTAGGTTTATGTCTAGGGTTTGGGTTTCATTTGGGGCAAGATTTATGTTTTGTGAATAAGCTTCATAGCCTTCAGCTATTATGCTTAGGGTGTAATCTGTGTTTGCTTTTAGTTCTGTGTTTGTTTGTGTAATTGGGGTGCTATTTAGGCTAATGCTGGGGTTTAAATTATTTGGGTTTATGTTTAGATTTAACGTGGCTACAAGTTCTTTTTCGCTTAGGCTTATTCGTACTAATGATGGTGTGTCTCCTGCTATGACGAGTGCTTGGGTATCTTGAGCTTCATAACGATCTGAATTTGTGCGAATGGTGTAAATACCGGTATCTAAATCAGCTATTGTGGTTGGAATGGTTGCAGTTGTGACTTCTAGACCAGCTTCGTTAATTAGAGTTATTTCGACTTGTTCACCTGTGTTACTTAATAGTGTGAGTTGTCCTTTTGATCTTAATAGGTTTATGGTTTCATTAACAACACCGTTTGCGCTTATGGTTATGGCTTTGCTTTGGCTTTCGTAACCGTCTGCTTCAAGGCTTAGGGTTGCGTTTTTTGCCGTGACTTCTGCTTGTAAGTGACCATTTTCGAGTTGACCTATTAGTTCGTCATCAAAATATATATTTGCGCCATCAGGAGATCCTGTTATAAATATGAAGCCGATATCTGTATTTTCGATTTCGGCTTCACTTTCTGTTGTATTGTTGGTTTCTGTGGCTTCAGGATTGGTGTTAGCTGATGTTTCTAGATTTGCTTCTTGTGGTGTGTTTTGTTGAGCACTTAGGGGCAGGGGTTCAATTGTGATTATATCTCCGACTTCTAAGCTCGTATTATCGTTCATGCTGACAGCTATTGTGCTTATGTCACGGTTAATGTTGAGAATTTCGAAGCTACCAATTTGCTCGTTAATGGTTCTGTCAATAATAGTTTTTTCTCTAAAGATAAGACCAGAGGTATCTTTGGGTGTCAGGCCATGAACGCTTCCTAGATTAATATAGATATCACCATTGTCAATTGCAAAGATGCTTCCTCTGAGTGGGAAGCGGGGAAGAGCTGCTGTTATTAGGTCTCTGACAGCAGCTTGAAAGTCAGATTCGTTTGTTACTCTGGTTTCTGCTGAGGCTCTTACTTCTGCTGTTAGTGTTTCTGTGAAATTGGCACTAATTAAGATGGGTTTTTCGCCTTGGCGTTCTACGGTTATGCGCCCGTCAATAAAAATATCTACACTGTACAGTTCCCCAAAGCGTTTTATGTTGTCGCTGGTCAGGCCATCTTCACTTAAGCTGATTTCATCAATGAGTCTATTTAATATGCTTCTGTTGACGAGTTCAAATTTTTGTGAGTTTTGTATGGGTGTAGGGAAGTAGGCTGTGAGTGCTTCCCCTAAGAGCTCGTTAGTGGGATTTCCTGTCAGATCGGTTACTTCAAAGGGTAAGACCGCTACTCGGTAAATGTTGTCTTGGGCTTGGCTTAGTTGGCTTAAGAAAATAATAATTATGCTTATTGTCTTAAGAGTGTAGAAGTTTTTCAAGGTATTCTCTCCGTCTATATATCTAAATCAATTTAAAACCCCAATGCCTTTTAAAGTATACCTTGAATTGTTGCTGCTAAAGAGTTCGTTTTCCGAAGAAGAGTGAGCATCGTAAAATTATCTAAAAAGTGTGCGTTAGTCTGTTTCTTGCGGTACGGTCATAGTTAAATAAATGCTAGACTAGTTTCCAAAGGTTTTAATTTTATGAATGACCCATATAATAATGACCCGTACAACCTAGATGAAACTATAAATGTTGATTTTGAGCCACGTTGCCCTATTGTGCTGCTGGTAGATGTTTCTAATTCTATGGAGGGTGAACCTCATAGGCAACTTCAGGCAGGTTTGGATGCGTTTGCTAACTACTTGCAAGAAGATAGTTTGTCTAAACGTAGGGTTGAAGTTGCGGTGGTCACGTTTGGTGATACGACACTCGAGGCTTATGATTTTGTGCAGGCGTTTGAGTGGTTACCGCCAGAATTAACACTTCGGGGTACAACGCCTATGGGGCAGGCAATTCGGCATGGTCTTGATATTTTGGAAGATCGAACGGCGTTTTATCTTAGAGAAGGTCGTCCTCATTATCGTCCTTGGATGTTGCTTATTACGGATGGTGCTCCGACGGATGAGTATATTTCGGCGTCTGATCGCTTGAAGCAAGCGCAAGATGAAAGGAAGTTGCATTTTTATGCTATTGGTGTGAATGATGCAGATCTTGAGATTCTGAATAGTTTGTCAAGACGGAGTGCTAAGAAGTTGACGGGGCTTAATTTTGGTAATTTGTTTCGTTGGGTTTCTCAAGGCTTGATTGCGGTTTCTCATAGTGGGTCGGGGGACAGGGTAAAAATGCCAGTGGATGACTGGTCTGAAATTGATGCTTGATTATGTGGAGACATGCGGCATTATCAGTAGGTGGAAGCAGGCATGTCAAGTTTAGTAGTCCTTGTGAAGATGCCAGTACTTCCTTTGTAATTGAAGATTCTAAGTGTTTGGTTTTAATTGCGACTGATGGTGCTGGGAGTGCTGATAGTGCTGCGCTTGGGTCGAACTTGGTTGTTGAGGCAGTTAGAGATTTTTTTGAAAAACCTTTAAATAATTCATTTGAAGAAGCTTCTTTTGAGGCACTTTTGATTGATGCTGCGCGTTACGCTAGGGAGTCTTTAGAAAACCAAGTAATTCCTTTGGTAGCGCTTGCTAGTACGCTTTTGATTGTGGTTTTGAGTGAAAAGGGAATAGCTGCTTTGCAAATTGGAGATGGGTTTATTGTTCATAAGACTGAGCAGCAGTTTGAGTTGCTGCTTGAACCGTTTAAAGGGCAGTATGCTAATGAAACTTGTTTTCTTACTAGTTTAGATTCATTTGATGATTTGCTTGAAGCTGGCTTTGTAAAAACAAAATTCATGCAATCTGTTCCTAACTGTGTTTTTGTGCTTACGGATGGTTTAGAGCCTGCACTATTGAATGCTGCAACACAAGAACTCGCTCCCTTATTTTTTGAGCGACTTTCAAAACAGTTTGGCAATGATCCTGACTTTACTGCTCATCTTAGTCACTACTTAATCAATAGTGAGAAGCTCAAGCAACTAACAGATGATGATAAGACCATTGTAATTGCTCAACAGTGTAAAGAAGGAAGCGCATAAGTGGCTGAGGCTTTGTTCAATAAACACGGTGAGAGCTTCCCTTTAGGGCAAAAGCTAGCAGCTGGTGGTGAAGGTAGTATTTACTTATTCAAAAGTAAGCATGTTATTAAAAAATATCATGACTCGAGTTCGACTAAAAAACTGACATCATTAGAGCATAAACTTGCGTTTATGCTTAATAATCGTCCTAGGCCACCTTTAGATGTAGAGCATTCTTTTTGGACTTGGCCTGAGGAGCTTCTTTATAATAACTCGGGTTTTGCAGGTTATCTTATGCCAAAACTTGAAGGGGTTAAAGGTGAGGAGTTTATTCAGTTTAGTTCAGGTTTTAGTTGGAAAGAACGGCTTGAAGCTGCGTTGTATTTGGTGAAGGCTGTTAAGGCAACACATGTTGCTGGATATGTTGTTGGGGATTTGAATCCAAGGAATCTTTTTTTTGTTGAAGGCTCTCCTGTTTTGCCTACATTGACAGATACAGACTCATTTCAGGTTCAGACGAGTGACGGGGAAATTTTGTTTCCCTGTACAGTTCAGAATCCTGAGTACAGTGCACCGGAGTTAATTAATGCAATTTCGGTTGATAGAACTTTTGAGCAAGATTTCTTTACGTTAGCTATTGTGGTTTTTCAAATACTTAGCTTAGGTTTACATCCTTTTTTAGTAACAAGTTCTGATAATCAGAACCGTGAGATTAAAGATAATATTGCTAAGGGATTATCTGTTTTTTCTAAGAATGTTACCAAACCTAAGCATATGATTGATCTTGCCGTATTTAGTGATGATTTGCTTGTGTTGTTTAAAAAGATGTTTGGAATTGGATTAACGGTTACTAAATCAAGGCCGCAGCTAGCAGTGTGGCAGCATAGCTTGGAGCAAGAGCTTGCTGGTTTAAAGATTTGCGGTAGCACAGCTAGTCATTATTATGGAGGGCATTTAGAAGATTGTCCTTGGTGTGATTATAAGCAGAAGATTGCTGATCCTTTTGACCCGAGACTCAAGGCTTATAAAGAAGCTCCTAAAAAACGGTTGGAGGCTAAAATTATTGGTTCCAAAGATGTCGTTATGCCTTTTTCTGGGGTAAGGGAAGTAGCAGTTCCTGATGATGTGGGAAACAATACGTTTTTTGGCCCTATTCCTGATTCATTACGTCCTGATCATCTTCCAACAAATAAGCAAGACCCTTATGTGGAGGCTAATGAAGCAAAGAAATCTAAAAAACCAGCTATTTGGTTAGGATTCGGTTTAGTTTTAATACTAATAGGGGGCGCAGCCTATTTTGCTTTTCCTTATCTTCTTCCGTTTATGCAAAATCAATTTTCTCATATTCAAGCTCGTTTTGATCAGCCTCAAGAAAATGAAATTACTGACTCAACCACAGATGTGCCGGAAGTTTTAGATTTAAGCTCGAGCTCATCAAGTCAGTTAGTAAGTTTACGTGTGGAGTTTTGTTTAGATGCAGATTCTCAAGAACCTTATACCTGTGTAGATGCTCGGGAGCTATCAAGAATGCCAAGCATGAGCTTGCAAGGTACACGAGAAACAGTTGCTTTAGCAGCTATCAGTCCTTTAGCGAAAGAAGCAAACATGATAGAATCAGGTTTATACGAGCTTATTATTAATGATTCGGCTGTGCCTAATCCTCGTTGCCCTATAAGTCAAGCGTATCTTAATCCTACGGGTAGGCGTGTTGCTTTAAATCTTAATGCTGATGCAGTCATTAGCTTCATTTATTGTGAGTATTGAAATCTTAGGGTGCTTGTTTAGCCAAAAGCATAGAGGATATTGGGTATGCCTAAACAAAAACCAAAAATCATAAAATTAAAAGATGAATCTCGACAACAGACTAATCTGCCAAAATCATCCCAAGAGAACCCAGTTAAGGAAAAGAAAAACTGGTTTGCTGGGTTAAGAAACAAAAAAGAGGATGTTACAAGTGAAATAACAGATGTACAGGGTCTTGATGATCTAAAAAGACTAAAAGATGTACCGCAAGATAAAAAACAAGAACTTATAAATGAAATTGACAATAAAAAAGATGACGCTTTAAGACAACCCCGTGAGCTATTAGACAAATCAAAACTCTCTAACCTTAGCTTTGATTTAAAAAAGCTAAGGTTAGTTCTTATAATTGGGTTAGCTGTTCTTTTAGTACTCGCACTGGTCTTTACTGCTTTTTACTTAGGTACACGACTTAACAGTAGTACGTACACACCCCCGACGGTGCCTATGCCGATTGATCTTACCGATCCTGCTTTAGCAGTTTCAGCTGTACCCGCACCCTTAGATTTAGGTGTTTTAGAAGAGGCGAAAATTGATGGTTTTATTTGGCCAGTGGAAAATATCGCAAGAGTTACATCGTGTTTTGGACAAAGAACACTTTTAGGCGGGTTAAGTAATCATAAAGGCTTAGATATTGGCTTGGTTCAAGGAACACCTATTATTGCGAGTGCAAGAGGTCAAGTTGAGTATTTTGAAATTAGTAACCTTCGTTTTGGCTACGGCACATACGTTGTATTACTCCACGATAATGGTATGAGAACGCTTTATGGACATTTGCAACCTAGCTTAAGTTTGCAAAGAGGGCAAATTTTAGAACAAGGTGCAATACTAGGTTTATCAGGTAACACTGGCTATTCCACAGGGCCACACCTGCATTTTGAAATCATCAATCAAGAAGGCGTAAAAGTAGACCCAGCTTTGTATATCAAAACTCGATTTGGAAGTACGCTCTTTAAAACAGGAGATGATAAATGTTGGGTTACAGCTATATTAGGGCAGAATTAGATTCTTATGGTTGGGGTTTGGAAAGATAAAGAGAAACGATTAGCCTTCGTTGTGTCTTTATTACTTCATTCCTTTGCCTTTTTTGCACTCGAGTTGAGCTGGGAATTTCCGGAAACTGTTCCTCTGGAGAATTTCTTAGTCATTGATGTTTCTGCTCCGGCTTTAACAGAAATTGAACAAGAGGACTTAGGGGAAAGCCAATCTTTTGGTGAATTAATACCTTTAGAGGAGCCAAGTGTAACGCTTGTTCCAGATTTGAGCCCTCAAGTTGATGTAGTGAATCCTATCGATGTTACAACTGAAGTTGCTGTATCAACAATTACTGCAAGTCCAATACCAACACCGTCTTTAGATGTTCAAATAATGCCACTTCTTGATCTTGCAACGGAGGTGAATGTAGACATAACAGAGCTTACAAATATTACAACAACTGTAACAGCTGTAACAACCTCAGCAGTAGCAATACCAGAACCTATAATTGAACCGACCGTAGTAGCGGAAAGAACCATACCAGTACCTAATAATGAAGTTGCTTTAAGAGCAGAGGTTAATGTTCCTCTACCAAATGTTGAAGTAAATTCTGGTCAAACACTAGCTATTCCTCAGCCAAGCATAAATGCTGAAACGCTTACACCAAGAGAGATTTTGATTCAAGCAACAGCTAACACAAGCTTACCTCAAGGTATTCCTATTGTTAACGCAACTGCAAATGTCACTATGCTTCAAACAATTCCTACACCCAACAATCAGGTAACGCTCAGCCAAGCACAAACCATTCCTCAGCCAGGCATAAATGCTGAAACACTCACAGCAAGAGAAGTTTCGATTCAAGCAACAGTCACTACGAGCTCACCCCAAAATATACCTATTATCACTGCCACACCAATCGTAACTGCTCCACAGGTAGTCCCAATGCCAAACAGTCAGGTAACACTCAGCCAAGCACAAACAATAAGCACACCCACCATTCAAGCCAGTGTTCAACTACCACAAGAAACTGAACCAGCACCCCGTGAAGAAACACAGCAAACTGCAACACCTATAAATCAAAGCACAACACAAATCGACCAGCAAAACCAAACAGAAGAGATCACCATAGAAGCAACTGAAACTACACAAACAAGCAACCTTGAAGGCAACGCAGCAGAAAGAACACCCTACCGAGAACAAAGACAACAAGCCATAACTGCCTTACTTGAAAACACAACTACCGCCCCGAATGGCCTACAAGAAGCAAGCATGATCTTCGAACTTCCCATAGCAACAGGACAAACACAACTCCTCGCTGTCTACAATAAACTTGACGCCAACACCATAGGCCCCCTCGCAAGTAGCAAAAAATACTTTGACGAACTCAGCCAAGAACTCAATGCCGTACTCATACACAACAATAACAATACAAGTACAAACCCCCTGCAAATAAATCCAACAAGCAATCCAAACCTTTTCTCAAACACAAACAATCAGCAATACAGTAATGGTAAAACGTTAAGGCAAGAACTAGTGAGCCAAAACCAAAATAACACTTGGACTATAAGTGGAACCCTATACAGACCAGCAGCATCAGCAGCGAACAGCACCGAGCTAAGCATCCAATACACCAGCGGTTACACAAGCAGTTTTACCTACCTATCAAACTTAAACAGCTACAAATGGCAACGCAATAATCAAACCACAAACTCAAGTACCGAAGACACACTCGTAACCGCCGTAGTTACAGCAAAAACCCTCAGCGTACCCACATCAAGTGGAGAACTCTTCATTCCCCTAAAAGGAGGCCCAGCACAACTCTTCCTTAGGGGAAAAGTAATAAACGGAAGCTGGCAATTCAACAGAGGCTTTAAATTCACAGATGAAAACCAAGAACTCATAGAATTAAGTGCCTACAAGATCTGGGTTTTATTTGTACCCCAAGACGCAACCCAGATTAACAATTAATCACCTGAAAAAAAGTATGCTATTCTAAAATATGAACGCTAGAGACATATCAAAACAAACCGCAATCCTTTTAGGACTAAGTTTAATAACAGTCATACTAACCTCAGGCTCTTGCGGAACGACAACTCAACCACCAACAACAAACACAGAAATTGAATACCTAAAAGAACAAAACAACAAAAGCGACATACAAACAGGCGACACTATCGTCCTTGACTGGAAGGTGAATAACCTACCCACAAATGGTAAATGCTTCTTAAATATAGACCCTCAAGGTGACGAACCCCTAACACGATCAGAAGTGACATGTGAAGGCTCGAGTCCCCAAACACCCAGTAAAACGACTAACTACACTCTGCAAGCTAACGCGCAACAAGGAAACTTCGTTAGTGACTCCCTCTTAATAACCGTACAGGACAACACTGAACCTACAAACCAAGCACCCATAGCCAACAATGATGAATACTTCGCAATACAAGGTCAATCCATAAAAATTAATTCACTTGAAGGCGTGCTAGCAAACGACAGCGACCCAGAAGGCAAACCACTCACTGCAAGCGTACAAAACCAACCCACACAAGGCACACTAAACCTGAATAACGATGGCAGTTTCACTTACAACCATAATGGCAGCAGCAACAATGACAGCTTCACCTACCAAGCCAGCGACGGACAAATAACCACAACCGCCAAAGCCACCATAAACATCATCGAAAATACCCATCAAAGCTTCCCCATCAACAACAGCACCAACGACGCAGAAGAATACCTAGGAGGCGACAACGACGGCAACATCCTACTAAACAGTACCGACCTAAACTTCGGTGAAGGCGGTTGGGTAGGGCTACGGTTCGAAAATATCACCATCCCCGCAGATGCAACCATAGTTCAAGCTTACGTACAATTCGCAACAAATGACACCATCACAGCAAAAACCTCAATAGGATCACCCAAAATCACCATCTACCTGGAAGACACCCTAAACCCTGCTGCTTTTACTGAAACTCCTTTCAACATAAGCTCAAGACCCAAAACCAATACAGACGAATGGTTTCCACCTGTTTGGAGCGTTGCAGGCCAGCAAGGAAGTTCGCAACAAGCAGACGTAACCCAAAGCATAAAAACAGCGCTGAATAAACTAGGCTGGCAAAGCGGCAACGCAATAGTCTTAATTTTCACCTCATTTGATGGTGAAAGAATAGCAGAAACATTTGACGGAGTACCCGACAAATCAGCAGAATTAAGAGTGATTATTAGATAAATTTATTGGGAACAGCTTTGAGTTCATGCTATGCCAATACATTTTTGTGCTCATAATTGGTATGTGTTGCATAAAATTTAGTAGAATTCCTTTAAGTGGACTTATGGTTTAGTCAAGTTAGCTCCCTTTAGTAAGCGTACTAAGGATATATTTATGAATTTTCGTAGTTTAGCGTTTGTGTATTTTTTGATTTATTGTTTTGTTGGTCCATGGTCACAAGCGCAATCTTCTAGTACTTTTTCAGTGGCTCTTCTTGATTTTAATGTTATTTCTGGTTCAGGTGAAGTTGCTGATCCTGCTATTGGTCAGATTATGTCGGTTTTTTTAGAGCGTGAGCTTGTGAATTCTCGTCGTTTTGTGGTGGTGGAGCGTACGAGTTTATCTAATGTACTTGATGAGCTTGCGCTTAGTGAGCAGGGTTTTGTAGGTTCTGAAGATGTAAAGAAGTTTGGTGAGTTTAAGGGGGTTGATATTGTTGTTTTTGGGGATATTTTGGTTTTTGATGATTTTTTTGATATTACTGCAAAGTTTGTAGAGGTTGGCTCGAGTCAGATTTCTCAGGCGCCTTCTTTAACTGCTGAAAGTACGCAGGGGTTTGCTGATGTTGCTAGAGCGTTTGTGGCTGAAGCGAAAGTTCGGTTTCCTTTGCAGGGTTTGATTGTGCAGATTGAGGGTGAGCAGGCGTTTGTGCGTTTGGGTACGGATAATGGGTTGACTCAGCAGGATACTCAGGGGATTGTGTTGAGGGAGCGCAGTATTGCTGGGAGTGTGATTCTTGATGAGGTTGGTCGTTTTACGATTGAGCGTATTTTTCCTGAGTTGAGTCAGATTGCTGTTGATATGAATGAGGGGTTTGAACTTCAGGAGGGGGATGTTATTAGGGTTACCACTTTGGATGCGCAAGGTATTGTGCCTAATGTTGTGACTGAAGGTGATCCTGCAAATGAAGTTGTTCCTGTTGAACCTGAGGTTGTGACTTTGGGTGCTTTGACTGTGAGTACAACACCTATTTCTGCAGAGGTTTTTCTTGATGGTGAGGGGGTTGGTTCTACGCCTTTGGCTTTAGAGGGTCTTGAAGCTGGGGAGTATCAGCTGGAGTTAAGGGCTGAGAATTATCAGAATGTTTCAGAACTGATTACTGTAACTGCAGATGCGGTGCTTGAAGTAAATAAAGAGCTTGTACCTTTTTCTGCGCTTGTTTTTCTTGAGATTTCTGAGTCTGGTTTTGAGGTTTTGGTTAATGGTAT
The DNA here is from genome assembly GCA_964634665.1 of uncultured bacterium. GTDB lineage: Bacteria > Deinococcota > Deinococci > Deinococcales > Trueperaceae > JAHEBB01. The sequence goes on from CAZWJZ010000046.1 coordinate 19,061, forward strand.
TTCTAGGGGGCAGTTGAGTCAGTTGAGTTTGCCGCCTGGTGAGTATGATCTTGAGGTACGTGCGTTGGGTAAAGTACCAAAGCGTTTTTCAGTTGCGGTGTCTGCTAATGAGAGATTAACACAAGCAGTGGTGCTGGATGATTTAGAGGCGAGTTTGAGTTTCTTGCTTGAGCCAGCAAATGCGGTTGTTGAGTTGGATGGGCAGATTGTTTCAGCTTCGGAGTTGAGTTTGCCTGCAGGTAGTTATTTGTTAGAGGTTTCTGCTGAGGGCTTTAAAAGCTTTGAAGAAGAGTTGCTTGTTGAATCGGGTGTTGATTTTGAGAAGGTGATTACGCTTGAGGCCCTGGCTGTTTTGTCTTTAGAGGTTAATCAGGCAGAGTATGAAGTTTTGCTTGATGGTGAGCTTTTGGGTCATGTTAATCTGGTTTCTGTTGAGTCTGGAACTTATCTGATTGAGGTGCGTAGCCCTGAGTTGGATAGTTTTAGTCGTAGTGTATCTTTAGGTGCGGGGGAGTTTTTAACAGAAAGATTTGAGTTTGAAGCTTTGAGTGAGCTTACTTTTAATCTTCCGATTGGTGCAGAAATTATAGCTATTTCTCTTTCTTCAAATCAGAGTCAAGTGTTGTTAGTGACTGAAGAGCTAGCCCAAACTTTTCGTTTAAAAGAAGATGAGTACCGACTTGTTATTACGTTACCTGATCAAACCGTGATTACTGAAACTATTGTTTTAGGGTCTTCTGGAGCAGTTGTTGCTTTGCCAGCTGAATTAGAAGAAACTCAAAGTGCTGGTGATGAAGTGCAAAGTCAAACTGAAGTAGGTACTCAAGAAGCTGCAGAAGATGATAACGAGGAAGCTTCACTAGCAACTGAACAGGATGATACAAATCAAGTAAGCAGTACAAAAAGTGCAGAAGTGCAACAAGAACCCTCAGGTGCTGATACAACGCTTGCACTAAGTGATGATGAAGCAGGTTTAATTATTGCAACTAATAAAGAAGGAACAAGAGTGTTTTTTGAAAGTGCAAGCTTTCAGCAAGAAGTACTCCTAGAGACATTAGAACTCGAGCTTGCATTGCCTGCTGATTTTTATACGTATAGAGCTACTGCTCCTGGATCTAATGTTGTTGAGGATGCAGTTTTTTTATCTGGAGGAGTCATTGAATCTTTAAGTCTTGAGTTTGAAGGTACGGGTGTAACGCTGTTAGGAGGAACGTTTAATAGTGGGGATCTGCTTGATTTGTTTTTGTTTTCATCTATTGAGACGGATGAAGAAGTATACAGATTAAGCTTGGCAGGTGAGGGCTTTAATGGTGGATTAGCGCTTGTTACACAATTAGGAAGAGGCTTGAGTAGCTTATGGTTGGGTGATGTTACAGCCGTAACGGGGCGCTATGAGGCTGATCTTTTTGGTCAAAAGGGTACTTTGGTTGCCACAGAGTTTAGTGTTGATACTGAAAATAGCTTAAATCAGGTGACTAATTTGAGTGTAAGCTTTAATGCAACGGAGGCTTTAGTTTCTTGGCAAGCTGAGGATAGTAGTGAATGGTTTGAAGTGGAGTTCTTTAGGGGGGGAGCTTCTGTGTTTAAAGCAGATACTAATAATGATAACTATTCCTATACGCTACCGCGTAACTCAGCAGGTTCAAGCTACACAATTTGCCTAACAAACTATAATTTTGCACTTGATAGCATGCCAGAAACACAGCCCAACGCAGCTCGAGTTTGTAGGCAAGCTCAAGTACCTTCTGAGCAGTCAAACGGTGGAAGTCAGACCAGTGGAGCACCCGAAACACCTGAAACACCGGTAGATCCTGGTCCACCTGAACCACCGCCTCCACCAGATTTTTGATTCTTAAGATAAGATGAGGTTATTGTGCGGTATTTTCAATTTGCATTTGTAGCAGCTTTAGGGGCATTAGCTTT
>CAZWJZ010000047.1:0-20893 GCA_964634665.1 uncultured bacterium
CCCGTCTTTTAGTTCACCTCAGCGTTGTGTAGAACTCGAGCTTAGTCCTGAAGAGGCTAGTTTTTCGGTGGGGCCTTTTACAGCATCTGGTTTGAACTTAAATATTGGTTTTTTTGAGGCGCGTAGTAACAGTAGTAACCGTAGTGCTGCAACTTCTCGCTTGCAGACAGCTGGGCGCATTTTGGAGTCGCATAGTATTAGTTTAGACCCGCAGCGTCCTTGGGCAGGCTTTGAACTATCTGCCAATACAAATTTTCAAGGGCAGTATTACTCTACAGGTGAACGCCTCATTAATTGGGGTACCAATGCAACAGCAACGCAGCGTTTTGGTATTGGTAGTTTAAGTTTTTCGTTTAACAGAACCATCAACGAGGGTGAAACGCCTTTTGCTTTTGATACGCGTAGTTTAGGCAATAGTAGTTCTTTGGGGGCTAATTTTAGTTTAGATCCGTTTGAGTGGCTTAGCTTTTCAACAGGCACACGTTACACCTTTCTTAATGATCGTAGCCGTGAAGCAGAAGGCTTTGACCCGATTAACACTAACCTAAGGCTTTTTAATAATTTAAGCTGGATAAACTTATCTTTTAGCAATAGTTATGACTTTAGTGAGGATAGTTTTGACCCTGGCAAACTCACAACTGAGCTTAGCTTGCGCTCACCTGACCCAAGTGTAGAAGCTAACCTAAATATTAATATAACAAGTGATTTAGATCCTGATTACCCTGACCGACTAGGACAAGATAACAATGAAAGTGAATTAACTGTAAGCTCGAGTTTTGGGGTGCGCCCGTATCTGGTTTTTGATATGTCTGGGGGCTATGTTTTTGACCCACCAGAACCTGAAGAGGGCAAAGAAGTTGCTTATAAAAAAGACCTTAATTTAGGGCTAACCTTTGGTACAGATGATCAGCAAGACCTTATACCCAGCTTGCGGCTCGGCTTATTACGTGACCTAAATAATCAAGAAACCAAAACCCTCAATATAAACCTAAGCGCTGCCATTCAACCCGTAGAAGCAACACTCGAGCAGAGTTTTAATGTGGCAGCAAAGACGCTGGGTAGCACCAATTATAGGGTTAGGTGGAATGGGGTTGCGCAACTTGAAGCTTCTGGTTTTGCGCTTATTAACCCTGCATGGCTTGGTTTAGAACTAAATGAAGATCGGCAGGAACTCTGGCAAATAAATCTTTCGGAGAGTCGCACAGCTGGTGAGAGTCGTTGGCGACTTAGTTATAGTAGTACCCATGCTTTTGGTGAAAGCTCTTGTACGGGTGCTAGTGATGTAAGCCCTGAAGTCTGTAACAGCAAATTAAACAGTTTTATCAACTTAGATGAAACAAGGATGGGTCCGTTTTACTTCGGGGTAGACTTTGACTCGAGTTTTATTCTTAAGGATGATAGTCAGCCGTTAAATTACTTGAGTCAGGCAAAGTTGGTGTTTTTTACGGATATTGCCAGTACCGTGGGTTTACAAGGTAGCTTGCAGTATGACGCAACTGCTAATGATACTGAAGTGACGCGCTCAACCTTGCGCTTTGATGATCTTGCGCTTACCGCCAAGTTTTTTGATCAGCTTTATGTCTCTATGATTTTGGGTAGTGATAGTAATGGTGAGACGTGGGTGCTTAGTAACACAACGGGCGATACTCGCTTTAATTTTCAACCTGAGTTTAGGCTCACGTGGGATCGTTGCTGCTGGGCACTTTATAGTAGTTGGGATAGTGCCACAGGTAAAATTAGCATTACCCTAACCACGCCGGGTGGTACAGAGGGCTTAGGCGGAGTGTTTGAAGACACACCCCTTAGGTTACCCGGTGCTGATGAGGCAACAGGTTCTTAAGTTAGAAAATGAGGCAAACTGTGAATCCCCTAAACTCCCCCATGAAATGTTTCTTTATTGCTCTTTGTTTACTCTTAAGTGCTTGTACTGGCACACAAGAAGTTGGTGTTGCTAGGCTTATTGTTATGGCAAGCGGTGGTGACACAAACAGTTTAAGCTTAGCTCAAGATCAATTTTTTTCAGATAGAAATGCTATAAATCGCTTTGAATTCTTAAAAGAGCTTAGCTTACCAGCAAGCCCTATCGCCTATGATGTTAGTGACCGGAATGCTAACCGAGACACCTTGGTTATTGTTAGCCAGAACGAATCAGATACCTTTTTGAGTTTTGTTCAACTTAATAATATTAATCCTGAAGCGCCAGATGCTTTTAGCTTTAGCAGAGATACCCTGAGTTTAGCTAGCCTTCTTGCAGAAGGCGACAGCAGAGTCTTTGCTCCGGTACGGCTACAAGTTAGTCAGTCAGCTCGCTATGTTGCCATTACCAATGAACTTGGTACGCAAAACGCAATTGATGTTATTGATTTAGAAGCAACAGGCGGCCCTGAACTTTTAGAGCGCTTTAGTGACCGCATAGTAACAACTAATCTTTACTTAGATCAAAGAGAACAAAATAACCGCCTGTTCTTTTTTACCGAAGAAGCCAGTGGTGCCGTTCTTAAGTACTTTAATTTACCTAACCTAAATGCCATCAGTACAGAATTCACCTTACCAAATAGTCAAAGTAATTTACCTAGAGACCTAAGCCTTATAAATGGTCAACTCGTAGCTTTACAAGAAACCAGTTTCACCGTTATAAGCGACCCCTTAGGCGAACCCACCGCAGGGGCCGCTGTCAACACCGTAAGCACCGCCTTACGCATAACGCCAAGCAATTCAGAGACACTCCCTAACCTGCTGATACTCTCAGCTACAGAACTCGGCGCTCACCGCTCGAGTACGTCTGAAGCTGAAACGTTACCTTTAAGCGTACTTGCTGGGACTATTGAGCCTTTGGGTGGTTTTGCTTATTTTTTAAGCAATGGCTCTAATCCTATTAGGCTTTTTGATGTTCAGACCTTTAATGGCAATAATGACACGACGGTAGATAGACTGGTACAGAGTTACGCAGTGATAGACCCAACGACTGAAGAAGCTATCACGATAGAAGATGCTGTCTTTGTTACCTGGGCTATTAGTAACCCACCGGCAATGTTGCCATAAAGCAAAGCACGCATTGCAAAAAGACCGCCAAACGACTTAGCGAACAATCAAGAACTTGCCACTTTTCTCTTTCTATTTTTCACTCTGACAGCTCAGCTAAACCTTCAACACCCTCAGCAATTTTAGTAACAAGATCTGCCTCAATTATCTTTTTAGCAGTCCTTAAACCATTACGAACAGCACGCGCATCACTACTACCATGACCAATAAAGCCGTAACCTTTTACGCCCAGTAAGGGTTGCGCACCCACTTCGTAAGGATCCATTTTTACAGCTATTTTCTTTAAGGCAGGCTTAACCAAAGCAGCACCCAATTTCACCAGTAAACCACTACCTGTTAGCGCTTCACGAATCCAAGAAAAAAGCTCTGTAGCTTCCCCTTCAGCCAACTTAAGCATCACATTACCCGTAAAACCATCCGTAACAAACACATCGGTTGTACCTTTAAGCAAGTCACGACCCTCAACATTGCCAAAGAAGTTAAGTTTTGGGGTAAGCTTTAAAAGCTGATGCGCTTCTCGCGTTAGCTCGTTACCCTTACCTTCTTCTTCACCAATTGATACAAGACCTATTGTGGGCTTACTGCGACCCAAAAAAACCTCAGCATAAATGCTACCCATAACGCCAAACTGCTGTAAATGAGCAGGGCGACAATCAGCATTTGCGCCCGCATCTAACAAGGCAACGTTACCTTTAGAGCTTGGAATCGTGGTAACAATTGCAGGTCGTTCAATCCCTTTAATACGACCAAGGGTAAGTAAAGCCGCAGCCATTGTTGCACCTGAATGCCCCATGCTGACACAACCCGAAACGACCCCCTCTTTAGCCAACTGCATGCCCACCATAATGCTCGAGTTTTTTCTTTTGCGCACATCACTTGCGTGGTCATCCATAGTAAAAAAGTCAGTTGTGTGGTGGATGCGTAGGTCTGAACCTCGTTTTTCCAACTCTGGTTTCAGAATGGCTTCATCGCCAACAAGAACAACCCCTATGCCTTCCGCTGCTGCCATTATTGCGCCATCAATCGCTGCTTGTGGCATTTTGTCACCACCCATGGCATCTAATGCAATTGGTTTCATATAAAGCTAGTATACCTAGCTGAAGGTCAGCTAATCGTTAGACAAATGAAGCACTCGAGCCTTTAAGGTATTAATCACTTTTTTTGACTTTTAACTATCTTGTGTTGGCATAAATGTTAAGTTAACTATGCTTGCTCATGAAAACAAACGAAAGTACAGAAAAAACCTAGCAGCCTACCGTTAAGCTTCTATCCAAGTTAAGATAGTAATTACTATGCCACTAGATTTTAAACAAGCAAATTGGATAAATCAGCCCAAGTCTTTTACTACTACCCCTGACCTAGTTACGATTACAACCGACCCAGAAACTGATTTCTGGCAACGCAGCTATTATGGTTTCAGGAATGACAATGCCCCTGCTTTGCTACTCGAGTCTGAAGCTAGTTTTTCGTTTACGACTAAAGTTTCTTTTAATTACCAAACAAGATTTGATCAGGCTGGCGTTATTATTTATCTTGATAGTAATAACTGGTTTAAAGCTTCAATTGAATTTGAAGATGAAGCATTTTCTAGATTAGGTAGTGTTGTGACTAATTTTGGTTATTCTGATTGGGCGACTACCGATATAGCAAGTTTAAACTCAATCTGGTACAGATTAAATCGTCGTGGACCTGACTTTTTGATTGAGTCATCTCATGATGGCGTTACGTTTAAACAAATGCGAATTTTTCATTTGCATAGCTTAGGTTCAACTAGTGAAGCTATGGGAAAACTCAAGCAGGTAGCATCAACCAAAGCTATTTCTTTTGGGCTTTACGCTTGTAGCCCGCTCGAGTCTTCTTTTACAGCTAGCTTTAGTCAGTTTAAGCTTGAAGACTGCTTATGGTTAGCGCATAGCTAGCTAAGGCCTATTGCTTAGTGCCGATGATCTATCTCAAGCTCTGAAAATAAGCCTTCATCCCCTTGGTTGTACCAGTCTTCTATAAGTCTGTGTGCTATGGCTATAGGTGGCGGAAGGTTAAGGGTTTTGTTCTTAACGCCTTCTTTTAGCTCTTTACGAGTAAACCAAGCTGCGTGCGCAAGTTCATCATCTTCTAAATTAATATCTGTAGTTAGCGCTTCAGCGTGGTAGCCAAGCATGAGTGAACTAGGAAAGGACCAAGGTTGCGATGAGTGATAGTGAATGTTAGTCACAAGAAGCCCTGTTTCTTCTTTGGCTTCTCGTTTAACCGTATCTTCTAAACTCTCCCCTATTTCCACAAAACCAGCAATGGTTGAGTAGTTATGTTCAGGCCAGTTAGCATTTCTAGCAAGCAAACACTTATCTTCATGATGAATCAAAATAATAACGGCAGGGTCGGTTCTAGGAAAGTGCAGGTGAACGCGTTCAGGATTTGTACATTTTAAACTGTGCCCAGCCTCTTGGCTTTCATTAAGATAGCCACAATCAGCACAATACTGATTTCGCTTAAACCAGTAAGCCATTGCTTTTGCATAAACCGCTAAGGCTGCCTCATCATGACTCAACAAGCTTGACTGCCAGCGTAGTTCTTGCCAAATACCCACCCCAACATAGTCATCAGCATCTTTTAAAGGCAGCGAAAAATAAGTTTTGCCTTCTAGCTCGCCTAACAAAATACTACTTTTATGCTCACTGTACTGCGCTGCTTCAGTGACACTCAAAGAAATAGGTTGACCCTTTTTTTCTTGAGTTAACAAGTTCTTGTTACGCCAGACCGGCAAAAAGAAGCTGTTACTATTATTCAATTGCTCTAAAAGCCATTGAGGGTTTTTACGTTTTTCAGCAAGGCGGTTGAGTTGACTTGAGGTAAAATGATTATTTGATGATTTTGTGTAGTGATCCATAAATTAGCCTTTAGTTTACCTTTTATCGCTTAGGAAGTCTGTCTGGAAGACTTTCAAAAATGACTTAATTCATTTCGTTTACTGCCATAAGGCAGGGCTTAGGTTCTTAGCAAGCAAAGATTAAACGAGTGGTTCAAGAAATTTTTGCACTTCTAATTTATAGCCATTCGGGTCACGCGCAAAAAAATGATATATCTGATACTTAGCATTAAGCTTAGGTTTAGACTCAAGAACTACCTTGGCACGCTCGAGTTTTTCATAAACTGCATCAACGTTATCTGTAACAATGGTAATAATAAAACTAGGCTTTTCAATTGCCTCAAGATGATTACAAAAACCAATAAAGCCACCCTCATTTGCCTTAAAAATAAGACAAACACCCTGATCACGGGAAAGCTCGAGTTCTAATATATTTTGGTAGAACTGCTGGGTTGCTTTTAAATCTTGGCTTGGGTAAAAGGCAATAAATTGATTCATTAGGGCGCAACTTTCTCTTAGTCTTATTCTAAACTGATTTTATTGTTTCATAAGACTGGGGGAAGTGAGAGCTTAGTCCCCAAACCGGTCTCGACTACGTCGGCAAGGTCAGAATTATAAAGTCTTACGATAGTTATAATTCAACTTAGTATTATACAGGTCTTAAATCTTCGAATATTTGCCAGCCTACCCCTTCAGGCGTCGTGTTTAATTTGTCTTGTAGGGTTTCTGCTAGCCAAGGAATTAGCTTATTAGCTTCTTCTTCATCTTCTAAAAGTGTCAAGACTGTAAATTGATAGAACTGCTGCGTGGCAGATAAAGTACCGTCATCAAAAAAAGTGAAGGGTGCTTGTGGCATGCTGTCCCATAAAATGTGAATCTCAGGCTCTAAGCTTTGGGGTATGTAGTCAGCCAAATTTATGGCTTTTTCTCTTGGGTGCCATAAGTAGCCTTGCAAGAGTTTGATGGCAGTTTGGTCACTAATGTCAGACATGGCTTTAGCGTATAGTTTTTTTCTAGCTTGACTAGTATTTAAGCTACTCCATAAAAAGTCTGCCAACTACTTAATGGGTTTATCCGTACGCTTCGCTCAGTACTTCGTGACACTTGCTTAAAAGCCTTTAGCCAGGAACAGTCCTGAACCACAGGAGCGTAGCGGCTATGAAGATGAGTATTCAGCAATCAAAGATTAGTAGGGTAACTTCTCTAGAAGCCAGTCCTAACGTAACTTCTCTTTAAGCCAGTCTTATCATGCCTCTGGCTCAAGGCTGTTTTGCTTAGGTGAATTCACCCGGAAGATACTTAGTATCCTCTTACCTCTAAGCGTTTGCCTTCTGCGTTAGGTGGATTAAACGTTTGAGGTGCTCGGCCTTCTTTGTACCACTTGCTAAAAATAATCCCAATCGGAATAGCGTATAGAATCATGGCGAGGACTTTCATAGTTATACCTGCCATGCGCTGATCATCTAAAGCTGTTTGAAATAAGTAGCGCGGTGCGTTTATATAGGTTTGGTAAAAGGCAGAATCTGCAAAGGTGATAATGCCAAATAGTGGTATTTGCAGAACGGTAGATATAACAAATAAATAGATAATTTGCATGCCGTAATTGAGTCTTGGTAATTCTTTTAAAGGGCTCATAATTGGCCACCAGCTAATAAGCGCTACGATCATAAAAAAAATGTGTTGTGTATGGTGCAAGCTTGAGTTGCGTAAGCCCGCATCATAAATAGCAGGAAAATGCCAGATAGATAAAAAGAGGGTGTATAGCAATGCAGCTGTTACAGCATTTGTAAAGAATTTTGAGATAGGCGCCATGACTTTATTTAAGAGTAACGGCTTGAGTAACCAGTCCGGCATACCCCAAATAAACAATGGTGCACAAAAATAAGTAATGGCAAGATGTTGCACCATATGTGCGCTAAACAAATAGCGTTCCGCTAAATCGTGAAGGGGTGAGCCTTCAACAAGATAAGTGAGTGTTAAGGCTAATAAAAAAATAGAAGCTCGAGCTATTGGGAATGATGCTTTGGGCGCTATTCTATCTCGCAGAGGACCTATCGCAGCAAAATAGGCTACGGCTACCGCAACTAAACTGCCTATGAGTACAGGGTCAAGTTGCCAACTTAAATAGAGAGGCGTGTCTGTTATAAACATAGTATTAGTGTATAAGAAAAGAGGGTGGACAGATATCCTGCCACCCTCACAATAAGTCTTTGTTCTTTTATTTATTCAGGTCGTAAGCTTAGTACATCAGTTGGAGCTAAGCCTGCATCGCGCAATACCGCGACTTCTTCAGGCATAATGGGTCTAAAGTCAACAACAAGTGCATCATTACCCCAACTCATTAACTCATGATTTAGGGTTGCCGCAATTTGTTCATCACTTAAAATAGCTGCCCATGGTGTCATAACCCCATTGTAGCCTTGTCCATCTATTTCTATTGCGCCCATAAGACCGTAAAGCACAACATTGATAATGTATTCTCTGCCACCTTCAGCGTTGTATAAGTCTGGAATATGACCCGCTAAAGGCGGAAATGCCGCAGGTATACCTTGACCTTCAGCTTGGTGACAAGCCAAGCAATTAGCATTGTAGGTAGTAGCACCTAGCTCTTCCCAATCAAAACTAGCAACTTGAGCAACAACTTCAGGCGCTGCCGGTGCTTCTTCAGTTGTGACTTCTTCAGCAGTTGCCTCTGCAGTTGAAGCTTCTGCTGCTGCCTCTTGCGGGGCTTCCTCAGCAACTACAGGTGCTTCTTCACTAACGACTGGAGCTTCTGTGGTTTCTTCCACTGCAGGGGCTGCTTCAACAACAAGCGCTGCTTCTGCAGCAGCAGCAGTAGCCGCTAGACCAGGTAAGCGCAAGCTATACTCAGCTACAGGCGCAGCAGGCAAGCTAATACTGGCAAACGCAGCCTGATTTTTAGGAGAAGGGGTTTTAGAGTACTCAGCTAATGTCTTCTCAGGCTCGAGTGCGGCATGTTCATCACCATGTGCCTCTTCTTCACCATGGCTTGCCATATCAGCTTCATGTGCTGCTTGGGCATTTACGGTGCGTATATCGTTAACACTGCGTACGGTAAACAAGAAAGATAACGCTATGAATGTTCCCATGGCTATAACCATGCCACTTGAGAAAAAGCTAGTGTAAATAGGATCATCATCTCTTAAGTGCATGTATATGGCAACCACAAGTGCAAATTTTACCACTGACAGAATGGCTAGCCAAGCAAATGTCCAGAAGGTATTTAGAAAAGTAATTGCATCTTTATATTCAACAATCGCAAATTCAACATAAGTAATTGCGCCTAAAATCAGGGCGATGATTAGGTAAAAAGCAATAGCGCCTTTTTTGTGTTCTGCCATTAGACAAACTCCACGAGGTAAATAACGGTGAAAATAACAATCCAAACGATATCCACGAAGTGCCAGTAAAGTGCTGCTACATCAAAGTAAACTTCATCTTTTGCGCTCATTGGCCTAAAGTAGCTACTGACTAATATCCCTAAAAGCCAAAAGACACCTATGGTTACGTGAACCCCGTGTGTGCCTGTTAAGACAAAAAAGGTTGTACCAAAGAGGTTCCGCTGAAGTGTTAAGCCTTCTTGTACAAAGTGTGTAAACTCAAAAACCTGAAAGCCTAAGAATATAGAGCCGAATATACAGACACCTAAGGTTGAAAGGCGAAAGCGATTGATATTGTTTTGCCTTAAGTAGTAAAGCGCAATAACCATGAGTACACTTGACATAAGGAGAACAAATGAACTTACTGTTGTTAATGGAATATCAAAAACATCTTGCGGGAAGGGCCCTTGTAAGCTACGACCTTTGTAAACAAGGTAGGTACCAATGAGTGACCCGAAGAACATACAGTCCGATGCTAAGAATATCCACATAAGCATTTTAGGATCAGGTAAACGAGTACTACGGTAACCCGCTGGTGTCAGAATGCCACCACTCGCTGGGGCGTTAGTTGTTGCTGCCATTAGTGACTTCCTTCTGGATGAATATGCTTACCGCCTACACCTTCAAAAGCCCAAGCAAAGGTAGACATAATAATAAACAAGAAACAAAGTGCACCTAATGTCCAGTTGTGATAAATAACTGCGTAGCCACCAACAAACATAAAAGCAGCAGCAATAAAAGGCCACCATGATTGCCCAGGAATATGAATACCGTGCTCATCTATCTCTACAGCTAGTTTTTCCATAACTTCTTTTTGCTCAGCATCAGTATGGTCAAACTCAGGGTGTTTCATTAACCAGAAGGCATCAATACCTGTTACCACGGGGGTTGTATCAAAATCGTGAACAGGTGGAGGTGAGGTTACACTCCACTCGAGTGTGCGTGCATCCCATGGGTCGTTACCTGCTTCATCGCCAGTTTTAAGAGAGCGGAAAAAATCATAGGTAAAAATAATTGCACCTGTAAGCGCAATAAACACACCAATGGTAGAAATGAGATTCCAAATTTCTAAGCCATAACCTGGTAGATAGGTTTGTCCGCGGCGTGGTTGGCCTAAAAGACCTGCAAAATGCTGAGGTAAAAAGATGGTATGAAGTCCACCAGCGATACACCAGAAGACAATCTTACCTAAACGCTCGCTGAGCATTTTGCCTGTGAATTTAGGAAACCAGTAGTAAATAGCACCAAAGAACGCCAAGAGTGCCCCACCACCCATTACATAATGGAAGTGTGCAACTACAAAGTAGCTATCTGTTGCTTGAGCCGTAAAAGGTGGAAGTGCCAACATAATGCCTGTCACACCACCCATCGTAAAGGTTATTAGGAAAGCAATAGAGAAAAGCATTGGCGTAGCAAAGCGAATTTTACCACCCACCATGGTTGCTATCCAGTTAAAAACTTTAGCACCTGTAGGAATACCAATAATTACGGTTGTCAAAGCAAATGCCGTATTAGCTACTGCACCAAGACCCGTCGCAAACATGTGGTGAGCCCAAACAGCAAAACCCATGAAACCAATGAAGATACCTGAAATAACCATGACAGGATAACCAAATAGCGGCTTTTTGCTAAAGGTTGGAATAATTTCTGAAATCGCACCAAAGGCAGGAAGAATAATAATATAAACTTCTGGGTGTCCGAAAATCCAGAATAAGTGTTGCCAAAGAATAGGTAGGGCGCCTGCTTCAGGTACATAAAAAAGCGTACCAAAGCTGCGATCCATAATCACTTGAAAAAGCGCAATGGTTAAAGGAGGAAAGGCAAAAACAACAAGAAACATAGTTACAAAAATCATCCATACAAAAACAGGCATCCGCATTAATGTCATACCGGGTGCTCTCATATTGACAATTGTCACAATAATATTCATGGCTGTAACTAATGTACCTATACCCCCAATAAACAGGGCAACCATATAAAAGTCTGTACCTGTACCAGGGTTATTACTTAAAGAAGTTAAAGGACTATAAGCAAACCAACCCACATCTGGCGCACCCCCTAAAAACCAGCTTGATAAGAACATAAGGCCACCGAACAAGTAAACCCAGTAACCAAAGGCATTCAGTCTTGGGAAAGCTAAATCTCGAGCACCTATTTGTAGCGGAACCAGATAATTAGCAAAACCTATCCCCATAGGCATAATTGCCAGAAAGACCATTGTCACACCGTGTGCTGTGAACATCTGGTTATAAAGATCAGGGTTAAGAAGCTTCATGTTAGGTGCAACCAGTTGTAAGCGAATTAAGGTTGACTCCACTGTTCCTACAGCTAAAAAGAAGAAGCCTGAAAGTAAATAAAGAAGGCCTAAGCGCTTATGGTCAATAGTAGTGAACCAGCTTAACAAACCATCCCCAACAGGGCGACTCAATAATCCTGGCGTATTAGAACCCGTAGCGGCAGGACGACGACTAATTGCCATATGATTCTCCTAGACTTGCCTCAACTTCTTCGTCAACCCCTAAGCTAAGCAGATAAGCAACAAGTGCTTCAATCTCAGCTTCTCGATTAGGGTTATCTGCAGTCCAAAGTGTTGGCATACGATTAGTTGGCTTAACCTCTTGCGGATCACGTAACCAGCGAGCAAGGTTTTCAGGCGTGTTATCTAGTAAACCTGCAGCTAAGGAGGTGCGAAGCCCAAAGTTAGTCAAATTAGGCTTATCTGGAGCGCCTCCAGCGTAGCCTTTAATAGCATGACAAGCAGCACAACCTTTTTGTTTAAAGAGCAGCTCACCTTGTGCAACAAGGGGATCAGCCTGAACTTTCTGAACGCTTGGCGTAGTATTTGCATCAAGCGCTTCAATACTGTCAAATTTATTTACCCATGTTTCAAAGTCAGCTTCACTATCAATAATGACTCTAAAACGCATGTAAGCATGTGCACCTAAGCAAAGCTCAGCACATTGACCATAATAAACACCTTCAGGTGTATTTTCATCTGTCACAAACCAAAGTTGGTTATTTTGGTTTGGAATTAGATCACGCTTGCCCGAAAGCTTAGGTACCCAAAAACTATGAAGCACATCAGCAGATGTCATTTGTAAAATGACGCGCTTACCTTTAGGTATATGAAGTTCGTTGGCAGTCACAATACCAAGGTCAGGATATTCAAACTCCCACCACCACTGGTAACCAAGCACATTTACAACAATATCATCCTCGCTAATATCTTCAGTATAGATACGGCCATCAGTAGCAAATATAGTTCCTATAGTCGGCACAATAACTAAAATAGTAATGACAGTAGCAACTGCAATTAGACCAATTTCTAAAGCCGTATTACCATGACTCTGTACAGGGATACTGTCATCACCTTCTTTAGCGCGAAAGCGCCAAATCGCCCAAAATAAAACTCCACCAACCCCCAAAATAACAAATAGGCTTAACCAAGACACCCAAATAAGCAAATCCACTTGTGCTCTCGGGATTGGCGCTTGTGGATCAAGTGCCGATTGAATCGTGTCAAAAGAGCAGCCACCTAACAGCAAAATAAAAAGACTACTTAAGCTCATTAGGCGAAACCAGCGTAGTTTAGGCACAGTTTCCTCCTTATATATAACTAACTAAATTTATCATAGGCTCTAAAGCCAACTTCGGGGTCATTTGTCCCCTGAAAAGGGAAAAATTTGACATTCAAAAAACTAAGAATTTACACGTTTGAGACGCAAAAACCAAAACTTTAAGAGGCCAACGCTTAAGCCACTGTTCTATAGCTTACCGCTTCAGCCAGATGAGACTCCGTAATCATCTTTTCATTTGCCAAATCAGCAATCGTTCTAGCCAAACGTAACAAACGATCAAAGCCCCTAGCAGAAAGATCTAACTGCGCAACCATCTGCCTAGCAAAACGCTCACAAGACACCGACAAGGCAGATTCTTTCCGTAAAGCTTGACCAACAAGCAAAGCATTTGGCACACCCTGACGCTCCAATGCCAAAGCTCGAGCTTTTAATACGCGTGCCCGAATAAGTTCACTTTTTTCGCCTGTTTGAGCTGCTAGTAGTTCATCTGGACTTAGCCTTGGCACAGTTACTCTTATATCAATGCGGTCCATAAGTGGGCCACTAATGCGGTCTTGGTAGCGTTGCCGCATGCTGGGACTGCAATGACAAGCTTTTATACTATCCCCGTAATAACCACAAGGACATGGGTTTTGCGATGCAAGCAACATGAAACGAGCTGGAAAAGTAAGTGACGCTCTAGCACGACTAATTGTAACAATGCCATCTTCTAAGGGTTGCCGCATGACTTCTAAAGCTTTTCGACTAAATTCAGGAAATTCATCTAAAAACAAAACACCCCTATGAGCTAAAGACACTTCACCTGGCTTAGGAATATTGCCACCCCCAATAAGCCCTGCATCTGACACAGTATGATGAGGTGAGCGAAACGGAGGGTGTGTAAGCAAGCCACTCTGACTAAGTACCCCAGCTGTTGAGTGAATTTGCGTTACCTCAATAGCTTCATCTTTGCTTAAGAGCGGCATAATGCTAGGTAAACGACGCGCCAACATGGTTTTACCTGAACCTGGCGGCCCTGTAAACAATATATTATGAGCGCCCGCAGCTGCAATCTCCAAACTGCGCTTCGCCATAAGCTGACCCTTAACATCCGCCAGATCAAGAAAAGATTCATCCGACAAAACCGTTTTAGCCTTAGCAGGCTCGAGTGTGAGTTCACCCCTTAAAAACTGTAGGGTTTCTAGTAAATTTTGAGGCGCATAAACGTCTATACCTTCTATGACAGCTACTTCAGCAGCATTAGCAGGAGGCACAATAATGCGTTTTAAGCCTGCTTTGGCAGCGAACAAACCAATGTTAATAGCACCCCGAACACTGCGCAAACTACCATCTAAAGCAAGCTCCCCTGACATAACGGTAGAAGCTAGCGTCTTTTCAGGAATAAATCCTTGCGCACTTAAAATAGCTATAGCTATGGGTAAGTCAAAAGCTGGGCCTTCTTTACGAATATCTGCAGGTGCTAAGTTAATAACAATGCGACTAGCAGGAAACATATAGCCCGCATTTTTTATAGCTGCCCGAACTCTTTCTTTTGACTCTTGCACAGCCGTATCAGGCAAACCAACGGTTGTTACACTAGGCAACCCATTGGCAATATCCACTTCTATTTCTACCTTAAAGGCATCTACCCCTAAAACCGCTGCTGACAATGCTTTTGCTAACACGCCCAAAGCCTAACCTAAATTTACTAACGAAGGCGTTACTTTTAAGCATTCCGACAAGTATTGGCATTTAAGCATTAAGGCATTGAGTAAAAAGCTATCCAGATGATTGTCATTTAAAAGTTTGAAGTCACCCATTTAGAAAGACTTAAATAGTTCAAAATCGGAAAAACGCTCAAGCTTAAAGAATCGATAACAACTCGAGTTCGTCATAATTCTTTAATAGCTCTTCCTTATATTGAAGTTCGCTGAAAGGATATCGTCATGCATTACGTTAAGAAAGTCCTTAGTTATTTCCTTATTTGCTCTTTTGTTGCTTTGCTTGCTTCCTGCAATGTGATTAGTGGTCTTGTCGGAGATATTCCGTTACCAGATGTTTTTGAGATGGACGGCAAAGAAGTAACACTATCAAGAAACGTAGTTATAGCACTCGAGTCTAGCGCGCTAGCAGCAAGCTTTAAAGGTCAGCTTAATCTTAGTTTCAAAGATCTTAATACTGAGACTTTTAGCATCCCGTGAGGCATTAACCCCAGCATAATTCGTCAGGAAGCTGGTATTGATGTGATTATTAAGGTGAGTAGTGGTAAGACTGAAAGCGATTTACCTTCACGAGTCACCATAGCGGGTAGTGACTTAAGGGTAAGTGTTAAAGATAGGGATAGCGCAGTTATAGAAAAAGAATTTGCTACCCTTAATGATGTTTCAGTAAGCTTTAGTAAACAAAGCTGTACTCAAAGTGCAGGCAAAAGCATTTGTGAATACAAAACCACAACGGACACTGCAGGTCTTTTAGAGCTTTCTTTAAGCGGTCAAGAACTCGCTGACTTGTATGATGGCATTTTGACAGATGGTACTGAACCTAATAGCTTTACTGGCTTTTACACCTTCGCTATTGAAAGTGACTCAGCCTTGCCTTTAGATGCTAAAATTACCATTACTGTCCGAATGGATAACGCTACTTTAAGACTCTAAATCGAATCTAAAAGAAAGCCAATGAAGTAACTATTTACCAAACAACCCACAATAGTATATTAATAGAAGCCTCTCTTGAAACCGTTTGGCAGGCCATAAAAAGCGTACCCACCATTCTAGAAACTGAGTAGACAGCTAGCTAGACGCAACGATTAGGTTTACCTCGTCCCTTAGATGCAAGCTTATCTCACGAGAGCGTTGGGGGGATAAGAACCGCTAATTTCTATATTGGACTTAGCTTTCTTGAAGAAGTAACTGACTGGCAACCCAACAAAAGCTTAGCCTTTAGTATTGAAGCGCAAGGAAACTCGAGTGAACGCAAAGCTTTTGCCTTAAGCCCTGATATTGGTGGTGCCTTTGCAGATGTCACAAGTGAGCGCTACAGCATTGAAGTTATAGATGATACTAAGCTTTTGCTTCATTTACTGAGCACCTAAAGGTTAACAAGTACAATGAATAGCTATGCTGGTTTTTGGGTGAACACAGTTATGAGTGACTTGCAAAGCAGTATTTTAAAGGTCATCAAAAAACGTAGCGGGTTAAGCTTATGATGAGAATAGCTCTCTTAAAAGCAGCCTTAGCTGAAAAAGCCTTAAGACAAATAAAGCTTTTGAACACATAAGCTTTAGAGGCTTGGTGCTACCATCTAAGTATGATTTTAAACCAAAAAGAGAACTGTAAACTCAAGGTAGAACAATGAGCGTGAAGACCCTTGGTGAACTCAAAAAGACCGAGTGGCAAGCTAAGGCAGGTCGCAGTATTAAAGATGAATTGCGTTCTAACTTAATGCAACGACTCAAGTCGGGTGACAAAATCTTTCCGGGTATTGTTGGCTATGATGACTCTGTTGTACCTCAAATTGTTAATGCAGTTTTAAGCCGTCATAACTTTATTTTGTTGGGTCTTCGTGGTCAGGCAAAAACACGCATTTTAAGGCAACTCACCGAACTTTTAGATGCTGAAATTCCGTTTATTGCTGGTACTGAACTTAATGATGACCCTTTTAACCCTGTCAGTATAGAAGGTAAAGAAATCTTAGCTGAACAGGGTGACGCAACGCCCATTGATTGGTTACCTAAAGAGGCTCGCTATGTTGAAAAGCTTGCCACACCAGATGTAACCGTTGCGGATATCATTGGGGATATTGACCCTATTAAAGCAGCACGTTTGGGTGTGCAGTTAGGTGATGAACGTAGCGTTCATTATGGTCTCTTACCTCGCGCCAACCGCAGCATTTTTTCCATGAATGAACTTCCTGACCTTTCAGGCAAAGTGCAGGTAGGTTTGTTTAACATAATGCAAGAGGGTGACGTGCAAATTAAAGGCTACCCTATTCGCTTAGCCTTAGACATCATGATGGTCTTTAGTGCCAACCCAGAAGACTACACCGCTAGGGGTAAAATTATTACGCCTCTAAAAGATCGTATTGGTTCTGAAATACGCACTCACTATCCTTCAACCGTTGAAGAAGGTATGTCAATTACAGGTCAAGAAGCTTGGACAAAGCGAAATAACAACATTACCGTACCTAGTTTTGTTGCTGAAATGATAGAAGAAGTAGCCTTTCAAGCCCGTGATGACAACCGCGTAGATAAACACTCAGGCGTAAGTCAACGCCTGCCTATAAGCCTTATGGAGAACGTAGTGAGTAACGCAGAACGCCGTGCGCTTGTACTCAGTGAAACAGGCGTCATAGCCAGAACCACTGACCTATATGCAGGCCTGCCCAGTATTACCGGTAAGTTAGAACTCGAGTATGAGGGTGAGCTTAAGGGTGGCGAAGCGGTTGCTAAAGATATTGTACGTCGTGCCGTAGGTCAAGTCTTTAGTCGTCGTGGTATTTCGGTTATTGTTGAACCAATTATTGAGTATTTTGAAAACGATAATGCTTTAAAAGTACCTGACACGCTAGCTACTGCCCAACTTGTTGATGTTTTTGCTTCTGTACCTGGTTTGCTTGACGCTGCTAAGACCTTAGCTGAAGGTAGTAGCGCAGAGGACATTGCCACGGCAGCCGAATTTGTACTTGAAGGTCTTTATGCTCGTAAGCAAGTAGCTCGTAGTGAAGAAAGAGGCTACACAGCTGCTGAACCTGAAATAGACGGTATGGGTAGTCGTAAAAGATGGAATTAAACACCGCAGCTTGATTTTGAATCAAAAAAACCCCTCACAAAGGAGGACGCATGCCAACAACTCGCTATAGCAAATATGAAGCTACTCTAGATGATCTAGATATGGCTGATCTAATGAAAATGATTCAGGATCGCCTGTTAGAAAGTGGCTTTCAGCGAAACCCTTGGGACCCAGACCCAAATTATCAACAAACCATGCAAGACCTCTATGACGCTATTGCAGAAGCCCTCATTAATAATGAACTGGTTAATGAGCAAACCATAGAAGAAGCCATGAACGCTGAAGACTGGATGAACAGCAAATTAGGGGAAAGCGTTAAAGAGCTTGCTCAAAGACTCGAGCAAGAGGGTTACATGCGTCCTCAAAATGGTGAAGAGCAAACTGGCCCAAATGGTCAGGGTAGCGAAGGTGATAACCAAGACCCAAGCCAAGCCAAGTTTGAACTTACCAATAAAGCCATTGACTTTTTAGGCTATAAAACCCTTAAAGATGTTCTGGGAGGCGCAGGTCAAAGTAGCATCGGCGCACATGAAACAGACCATCAGACGACAGGGGTAGAAGCGATATCTGAAAGTAAGCCTTATGAGTTTGGTGACACCATGAATTTAGATATGGGTGAAACCTTTCGAAATGCAGCTAAGCGTGGCATTACTGATGGCCGTTTAAATTTAGATTATGGTGATTTGCAAGTCATGCAGTCTGACTATAATTCATCAGCAGCGACAGTCGTCATGCTTGACTGCTCACACTCTATGATTTTATATGGTGAAGATCGCTTTACACCTGCCAAGCAAGTGGCTCTAGCCTTAGCGCATATGATTCATACGCAGTACCGTGGCGATGTGATTAAATTTGTTTTGTTTCATAATTCTGCAGAAGAAATACCGCTTAACAAACTGGCTCAAGCGCAAGTTGGGCCTTATCACACTAACACTGCAGAGGGCTTGCGTTTAGCCCAAAAAATCTTAAAACGTCAGAACAAAGATATGAAGCAAATCGTCATGATTACCGACGGTAAACCCAGTGCCATTACTTTACCGAACGGACGAGTATATAAAAATGCCTATGGTCTAGACCCCATGGTATTAGGTGAAACCATTCGTGAGGTTGGTAGTTGCCGTCGTCAGGGTATTCAAATAAATACCTTCATGCTAGCTCGTGACCCTGAACTTATTGCTTTTGTGCAACGCGTTTCACAAATGACCAAAGGCAAAGCCTACTTCACAACCCCGCACACCATAGGTCGTTATGTTTTACAAGACTTTCAAGCCAGACGTACCAAAATGGTTAATTAAGTTAATGAGTTAATTGATAATACCTGAGTAGCAAACTACTCAGGTATTATTTTTTAGATGTCTACAAACAAGGCAAATAAGAGCAGTATATTTATGAGGTAGAATTTAAATCTATTGCAGCTGCCAATGCCTATGTAGCAGCTGCATTTACAAGAGAAGAAATCACGGGGCAAACTAAATTTAGGGGTGTTGATTTTGCTAGCTAGCCTAAAACTGCTGTTGTGATTACCTCAATAAAGCGTTAATGCTAGTCTTGGTACTAAGAATGAAAAAAGGTATGCTGAAAATCTCCTTTAAGTGAGTCTGCAATGAAGAAAAAAACTTATCCTCTGCTACTCATCCTTATTATTTTTCTGTTAATTTTATCTGTATTAGGGCAACTAGGCAGCCTGTGGTGGGGGTTTGATTTACTCAGCTTGTTTCACGATAGGTACTTTGTAACTGCCCTTATTTACCTGCTTATAGTTAGCTTATTGCGTTTTTGGCGCTTAAGTCTTTTAGCCCTTTTACCCCTTTTAGTTAACGCTTGGCTTTTGCTACCCTACGTACCTAATTTGGCAAGCTCGAGTACTCCCCCCTCTAATGCTAAAACCTTTAGTTTCGTTTCTTATAATCTTTATTATCAGAATGAAACCATTGATTCTGCCATTGCTGAAATCAAAAGCTTAGATGCGGATGTCGTTTATTTGATGGAGTACGCTACTGCTATGCAGGCTGATATTGAAGCTGCCTTAACTGAGTATCCTTATCAAGTTATTGAACCTAGTAGCCGTACTATGGGCGTTGCATTATTTAGTAAGTTGCCGCTAGAGGATGTTGAGGTACACCGTTTTCAAGAAACCCGCATTCCAATTGTTGATGTTGTTTTAAGTATTGAGAATGAACGCGTTCAACTGGTTGCTGGTCATCCTTGGCCTCCGCTCTTTGCACGCTGGGCTCCATTGCATAGAGCACAAATGGCAGATATTGCTTTGGTAGCAAGTCAAGCTAGTTATCCTCTTATTGTAGCGGGTGACTTTAATGCCTCTCAGTGGTCTTATGTTGTATCTAGTTTAGCTAACAACATGAAACTAAAGGATGCAAGGCGGGGCTTTAGCTTAAGACACACCTTTCATATTGCGCCTTTAGTAAGCATTCCCTTAGATCATGTTTATCACTCTGACGCACTTGAAGTACTTAAGTTTGAACTTGGTAATAGAAGCGGCTCTGATCATAACCCGATTAAGGTTAATTTTCGCTTAAATTAAGCTAAAAATGCTTAGCTTTCTACTCCTAAGTCTGCTACGCTTAAGCTATGCCAAACTCCCAAACACAGCTTGCCCAATGGCATGAAGCAGTAGCCACAAAAAACGATGCACTTCTACTTGATTTACTAGCTGAAGAGGTTGAGCTAGCCTCACCTGTATTCTGGCGACCCAAACAAGGCAAAACCCAAGTACACCTGATTCTAAAAACCGTCATTCGTGTTTTTGAAGACTTTAGTTACCATCGCCAGTGGATAAACGACAACTCATGGTCACTCGAGTTTAGTGCTCGAGTTGCCGATAAAGCCCTTAAGGGTATTGATTTAATAGAATTAAATGATGAGGGCAAAATAGTTCATTTAGAGGTCTTCATTAGGCCTTTAAATGCCTTGCAGGTCTTTGCTCTCGCCATGGGTGAACGCCTGCAAGCTCAGGAGTCTGATGATTAAGTTTGATGCCCAACTAGACTTAGAGCAGTTAGCTATTCCTGACTTAAAAGCCATTTTTACAGAATCTAGTAAAGCCCATAAACATTTGTGCCCAAGACAAATTTTGGGTGCCCGCATTGGCTTGGCGGGTGCCAAAGCACTCGCTATGGATGTACCTCGTGATGACAAAAAAATGCTAGTGATTGTCGAAACCGATGGTTGTTTTGTGAGTGGTGTGCAAGCTGCCACAGGCTGCGCTGTAACCAGACGGACTCT
>CAZWJZ010000048.1:0-20343 GCA_964634665.1 uncultured bacterium
TAGGACTCGCTTCTAGAGAAGTTACGCTAGGACTCGCTTCTAGAGAAGCTACCCTAATTCTATAATTGCTGAATACTGACCTTCAAAGCTGCTACGCTCCTGTGGTTCAGGGCTGTTCTTGGCTAAAGACTTTGAAGTCAGTGTCACGTAGTACCGAGCGAAGCGTACAGATAAACCCATTAAGTATGTTGCAAACCATTAATGGAGTAACTTAAAAATATCTCCCTCATACATGTATGAGGGAGATATTTTTATTAAGCAAGTGATTAATTTACATTATTGGATTTCGATTTTTCTTACTTTGGCTTCTGCTACTTTTGGCATTTCAAGTTTTAGCATGCCGTTTTCAACGGTGGCAGCAATGTTGTCAACATCTACAGTTCGAGCAAGCTTTAGGCTACGGCTGAATTCGCTGCGAGAAACGCTTTGCATCCAGTAACGGCGATCTTGGTTTTCTTCGCTTTTTTCTTCAGCAAATTTGCCTTTAATGACCAAGTTGCGGTCTTCTACGCTTATATCTAAGTTCTCTGCGGTTAAGCCAGGGACAGCCATTTCTAAGACAATATGGTTGTCGGTTTCATAAAGATCAGCAGGGTAGCTAAGACTTTCATTTGCTACGCTGTTACGGCTAGCTAAGTCACTGAAAAGACGATCAAAGTCATTAAAGAGATTGTTGCTTAAACGGACAGGGTTTGGGTTCATTCTTACGATTGCCATGATTTACTCCTTTATTAGTTAAAAAATTTAGAGTTAAAACTTTGTCTAACTCGGTTACGAATAAGAGTATAAAACATGAGTGTTATAATGTCAAGTTATATGTTATTTAATAAGTATAATAAATGAGTTTAAATGGGCATTTAATATAGCTTGGTTCGCTAAGAAAGTCTAAAATACTGGTGAAGCATCCCAAACTAATAAACTGCCAGTAAGTTAACAACTTCGAGCAAAAGAACAAAACGGAAAGATGAACAAAAACACTCAATCCAATAAAAAAACAAACAAAAAGAAGTTAAAACTCGAGCTTTAGCAAAGCATTTTGCCACCCATGAATAGCTCGAGTTTAGCTAGCAAGGCTTCGAAGCTACCTAAAAATCGCTCGTAAACGGAATGCAAACGCATCTTCTCGAAACTAAAGAAGAGCTATGCGAAGCAGCTTAATCTAAATTATTATCATTTCTTTTAGCTCTACAGGGAGAGCCCTATGGGAATACTAAAGGCAGAACAGATTGTAATTGGAAAGCTGCAACCCAAAATGCTTCTTGTCTATATACATTTCACTGACAGATCTGAAAAGCAAAAAAGAGGAACGCTTTTGGAACGCTCCAAAACCTAAACTAAAATCATAAGAACACTCGAGCTTAAGGAGCTGTGATGCATTTTCAATTAAATTTTTCTGTAAAGGTAAAAAACCAGTGATGCTATTTTTTAAATTGAGTTTATCTGTTGCGGTCATTATGCTGGTAAATACACTAGCGAAACACTATCCTGTACTGGGTGGTTTGATAGCTGTTTTGCCGATTATTAGTTTTTTGTCACTCATGACTTTGCTTTTATACTAAACTGATTTCATCGTGTCATAAAACTGAGTAGGTCTGAGCTTACTCCCCTAGGTCGGAATTATAAAGTCTTACGACATTTATAATTCAGCTTAGTATTAGATAAACAAGCAAGCAATGAAATCTATACCTTTCTGACAGACGCACTTTCAGGCATTATGCTTAGCGGCATTGTTCTATTACTCATGTTACTACTCTTAAAAACAGGGTTTTCACCCATTCAAACTGTCTTGCTTGGTATAAGCATGTGGGTCATGATTGCTGTGTTAGGGACAAAGTACTTAGCTTAAAGCAAAGCCTAAACCGTCAGGATGAATACCCACATCAATATCAGCAACCACTTTTAAGCTAGCTACATTAATCACGCTAACGGTATTACTTTTATTATTGGCAATATACGCTTCGCTCCCCGAATCATTAAAAACAACGCCACCAGGCCAGAAACCCGTGGCAATACGCTTAATCTCAAGTTTTCTAGCGACATCAATCACCGTCACACAGTTGCCCTCACGGTTGGGTACAAAAGCGTACGTATTATCAGGTGAAAAAGCAACCCTAATAGGCGCATCACTTGTACGCACTCGAGCTTGCAGGCTATACGTTGCGGTATCTAAAATGTAAACCATATTGTCATCTTGATTTGCTATGTAAAGCCAAAGACCATCGAGACTAACCGCAATGCCTTCAGGGGAACGACCTGTCGGATGATGCGCAAGCCACGTTTCCGTTTCAAGATCTAAAATAGAAAAAGAATTAGCGCCAATATTAGTTATGTAAGCCCGCTTTGCGTCAGGACTCAAAGCCACCATATGACTCATGCGTTGCGCCTCAAGAATGCTTTTAACCTCATGCGTTGCCGTATCAATAATAAATACTTTATTGGCGTACGTACTTGCCAGAATAAGCCGACCATCTGGCGTTACTTTCGCCTCATGCGGAAATTGAAACTCAGCATGACTAATCGTATCGATAATGTCTAGCGTGTTCATATCAAAAACAGAGATGCTGTTTGCACCTGCATTAGACACAAAGGCTTTTTTGTAATCAGGTGTTAAAGCAACCTCATGAGGGTTTTTATCAACCAAAACAGTTTTAGTAATGCTTCTTGTCTGGGTATCAACAAAATTAACAGTATCTTCATCTTTATTAAGCACAATCAAATAACTAGGCATGCCCTTAAGGTAAACTCTAAACGTGAAAAAGAAAAGGGTTTACCTTGCTTATACTGGCGGCACCATAGGCATGAAAAAACACCAAGGAAGTTACGTGCCTGCCAAAACCTACTTAGCTGAGCGACTAAAAACCATGCCTGAACTGTTTGATAACAGCATGCCCGAATATGTCTTAAACGAATATGACCCTCTACTTGACTCATCAAACATGCGACCTCACAACTGGCAGCAAATAGCCAACGACATAAGCCAAAACTATGAAGCGTTTGATGGCTTTGTGGTGCTACACGGCACTGACACCATGGCTTACACAGCCTCCGCCTTATCGTTTATGCTAAAAAACCTAAGCAAACCCATAATCCTAACAGGCTCACAAATACCCTTAGTTGAAGCGCGCAGTGACGCACGAGAAAACCTAATAACCGCCATGCAAATAGCTGCTAACTACCCCGTACCAGAACTAAGCCTATACCTCAACGGCAAACTCTTACGCGGCAACCGAGCCAGCAAACTATCAAGCACAGGTTTTGACGCTTTTGATTCACCCAACCTAGCACCCCTAGCAGAAGTCGGTGTAAACATAAACCTAAACCAAAAACTCATAAGGCAACAAAGCCAAGAAACACTCGAGTGTATTCAGCTTAAACATGTGCAGGTTGCGGCAATTCGTCTTTTTCCGGGCATAACAGCTGAGTTACTTAACAACATGCTCATGGAACCCTTGCAGGCAGTTGTTTTAGAAACCTATGGTGCAGGTAACGCACCTGAAGATGATGAACTTTTGGCTGTTTTACAGCAAGCAACCCAAAGAGGCGTGATAATTGTTAATGTTACGCAGTGCTTAAAAGGTCGTGTTGATATGCAGGGCTACGCAGGTGGTGCTAAGTTACTAGAGGCAGGCTTAATAAGTGGCTTTGACATGACCATAGAGGCAGCCCTGACAAAGCTTTACTACTTACTAAGCTGCGCTTTAAGCCTTGAGGAGATTAAACTTCAGATGCAGCAAGACTTAAGAGGAGAACTAACAAATTAGCTTTATGAATTAAGCTAAACATTCTCCTCAGTAAGAGTAGTCTAAAAGCACTCGAGCTTCATAATTCTTCATATTCTAAGGCAGATGTGCGCGTTGCACCTAGCTTTAAGAAAGCGTCCTCTAAACTTAGTTTAGAAAGAATCCGTTCTTAAAGCAAAACGGTCTTTAACAACCTGAAAAGCAATGACCTAGGAGACAGACCACCATGAAAACAGTACGAGACATTATCCCCAAAAAATTAAAAGATATTCCCTCAATTAGTGCAGATGCTACTGTTTACGCCGCCATTACCCTCATGACCGAAAGGCAACTTGATGCCCTAGTGGTACTCGAGAAAAAACAACTTGTAGGCACTTTGCATCAACGTGAATGTATGGAAAAAATACTGCTTTGGGGTCAACGCTCTAGAGAAACCAAAGTAAAAGAAATTATGCGCAAAAACCCGATGACTGTAAGACCTGATGATTCGCTTGAAACTTGCGTTATTTACATGCTTACTGAAGGCACAAGCCAACTACCCGTACTCGATAAAACTAACGTCATAGCAGTCGTATCATCAGAAGATATTTTAAAAGCAGGCTTACAACGCCCCGGCATTATTGCCAAAAAACCTACGAGCGTAAGCACAACAACCCTAAGTACCAAAGATGACCGCGTTTGGAACAGTCGTAACCTCAATTAAGAACAAAATCTTAGACTCACAACGACAAACTATAACGCAGTAGTCAAAAAGAAAAAGCTTTTAGAACAGCGAACTTATATTTATAAATACCTCCCACTCGAAACACTCGAGTGGGATTTTCTTTTGAGGGGCAGATCATTCAATCGCAGGCTAAACTATAGTACTGCACTAAAGAAAAACCTTATAGTTAAGAGTATGAAAAACTATCGCTTTGGCTTATTTAGCTTACTGGTCTTAAGTCTTTGCTTGCTAAGCTCGAGCGTTGTTGCTCAGGCTGCTCGTATTGCTTTTATTCAAGAGGGTCAAGTGGCCACTATTAACCCTGATGGTAGTGACGTGCGTGTTCTTAGTGAGGGTTTGCAGCGCTTTCAGTTCCCAGCTTGGTCACCAGATGGCGAAAGCATAGCAGTTATTGGCTCTGACCCAGAATCAGGGTTTATACAGATTTTTAAAGATGTGCTTGAGGCTGATCATTTAGAGCTTTACCGAAGCAGAGGCCAAAGTCCTTTTTACTTATACTGGTCACCTGATTCACAAAGCCTATCTTTTTTAGCTAATAACCCTGCAGGTACAATTGCTTTACACATGGTTTCTGAAGCTACAGAAGATCAAATACTTGCTTTAGGTGCGCCCTTTTACTGGCAGTGGACGAGCGACAGTCAAAATATTTTGCTGCACTCAGGCTTTAACACGCAGACTGCACGCCTTGGCTTTAGTAACCGTATTCGTGACACCCTAACTGAAAACCTTGCCCCTGCAGGGCGCTTTCAAGCACCTGGCATATCTGTAAGTGGTCGCTATATTGCTTACGCTACAGAAGACCTGACAGGCACAAACATAATGCTCACAAATAACCCTCAAAGCAACACTGAAACTTTAACGCGCGAGTTACCCCACCAAGGCTTGGCTGCCTTTAGTTGGAGCCCCACCAAAGATGAACTGGCAGTCATGAGTCCAGACAGTAACGTGCCAGCTTACTACGCCACCATAAAGCTACTCGACGCCGAATCAGGCTTACTCGAGCCTTTGAGTGATCAGCCTGCTTTTGCTTTTTTCTGGTCGCCAGATGGGCGTTACATTGCTTATTTTGCGCCAGCGCAAGGGGGTGGCGAGATTGCTAATGATGCCGTTATTCAAAGGGCTTCTTTGCAACAAGTTCAGTTGCAAGGTTTAAGTCTTAATTTGATTGATGTTGAAGCAAAGACAGATGTGCTGTTAACCGAGTTTGTGGCTAGTCCTTTATTCACCAATCAGTTTTTACCCTTTTTTGATCAGTACGCGCTGAGCCATAGCATTTGGTCACCCGATAGTAGTGCTGTTGTTGTGCCTACGGTGCTTGATAATCAGATTCGCATTACTGTTGTTGAAACAGATGGCACCGTAACGCCTATTGCTTTAGGCGATAGTCCTTTTTGGAATAGGCGTTAATTACCGATAGTAACTAAGGCTTTTTAAGCATCACTCGGAACAGGACTCGAGCTAAATGTCTCTGAGGCTTGCGTAAGCTCTTCAATTACTTGAGCAAGTCTGTTCGCTAGAATTTTTAAATCATGCTCTTTTTCAACAGCCCGACGACCATTTTGGCCCATGCTGAATCGCTCGGCATCGGTCATGCTTAAAAGCGTTTCTAGGGTTTCAGCAAACAGTTTTGGGTTACTAGGCGTAAAGCATAAACCCGACTTGCTTTTCTGCAATATCGTTCTGTCATCTGTCGTGCTGTAAAGCACAGGTTTTGCAGCAGCTAAGTAATCATAAAGCTTATTAGGGCTACGACCATACAGATTAAAAGTATCAGCCTCATGCAAATGCACCAGCAGTGCATCAGCTTTAGCCGTAACACTAGGCACAACAGCTTTAGGAATAGGCGCATGAAAAAAGACAGACTCGAGCTTTAACTCTTGTGCTTGAGCCATAAGTTGTTCTTTTTGCTGACCGTCACCTACAAAAAAGAAGGCTAGTTTTTCATATTGTTCTGGCTTGTAGTTTTTTAAGTAAAGTGCTGTATTTAAGACATTACTTAGGTTATTGGCAACGCCATGCGCGCCCATATAAACAAGCTTAAATTTGTCTTTAACTTGGGTAAATTGCTCTGCTAATGTTTCAGGCATAGCTTGGCTTGCTTGTTCAAGAAACACGCCATTAGGCAGCGGTGTTAGCTTGTGCGTAGCGACACCCTGATTTGCCAAGTGGGTATGCAGTTTTGGAGGTACGGTTAAGATTTTGTCAGCACGGTACTGTAAAAAAGCTGCTAAGGTTTTAAGTAGGCTGTAGGTTGTACTTCGTTTGCTAAGCGCACCAAGTGCTACCAAATCATCTGGCCAGACATCTCTAAGTTCTAATATAAAAGGTACACGGTAACGCATGGCTAAAAGAGAACCTGCTAAGCCAGATAATAAATGAGGTGATGACCCTAAAATGACATTAGGTTTGCCGTGCTTAGCAAAGCTGGCTTCTTGCATGACGCGCTTAAAAAAGCTAAGCATGTTTTTAACACGCTTAGAATCATTGGCCTGATAACTAGGCGTATCTATCCAGACAAAGCGCACCCCATCATGATCAGTCGTAATGGTTTTATCTTGGCTGTCTGTTAGGCTTTGCTTTCGACTAAGGTAGTCAAAGCCAGAGGCAAAAACAGTGACTTTGTAACCCATTTGGCTAAGCAGATAAGCAAAATCACCATGACGGGTAATGCCGGGGCTGCCTTTAGGGAGGGCGTATTGATTAATAATCCAGAGATGCTTCATGATGTAATAAAAGATGTCCTTCCTCATTGAGGGATGAGGTATTGGTTATTAGCTTTAGCTTAGAGGAAATAAAGACCTTATGCTATGATAACTGACCTGAAAAAAATTGCAAAATAAAAAACGCTTTTTAGCTTAGTACTTTTCACGCGTTGCTTTTTAACTAAGTTCCAAAGAAAACTCAGCTTCACAAGGTGCAACGCCGTAATGCAAAACGACTTGTTTAGTAGCAAACTCGAGTCCAAAGTCGGGGTAGTAAGTGGCGTCTTCTAGGCTGATGCGTGCCTTGCTTTTTAACCTTAAGCTAGCGTCATCTCTTGTTATGAGATAACCCTCGGGGTCTTCTTTAATGTAACAGTCTGGATGTAAAAGTAATCTGGCTGTAACGGTTTGACCTTCACCTTTTTTAATAACGTCTTTAATACGAATGTTTTTGCGGTCAAGTTCAACCTGACGCTCGTGAATAGCTTGACCTTTTAAGCGGCTAAAACCTTCATGCTGCGCCGTTAAGCTAAAACCTTCAGGCTTAGCTTGGTAGTCTTTAAGGCTGACCTTAGCGCGCCTAGCAACTCTAAAAGCAGACCAGAATTCAGCTTGATCTTGATCATCTAGCGTAACCGTATTATGTGCTTTTGTTGAGCGTGCATAGTCTCGTTTTGCACCTTGACTATATTCAAAGGTACCCGCATCAACAATCATGCGTTTGCCTTTTAAACTCAGTTCAAATGAAAAAATATCACCATGGGCATGACCCGGCAAGTAAGCAGGCCCCATAGCGCCAGCATCTATAATAAAATACAGGTCTTCGGTACGCAAACCAAAGTAACCAGCAGCTTTTAAAGCAAAAACAGAACGCGGCTTTGTGGGCTCACTTGAAAGCTTTTGCCACGCAGCAAGACAAGCTTGCGGACTATACGCCATATGCAAACCACCATCATTAAACAGACTTGGCAGCCCGTCAGGATGCGTGGTATCAGCCAAAGCTTGCGCAGCACATGCTAAGCGCTCATATAAAGAAGCCTTTAAAGCGCTATTTGGTAAACAAACATAACACTCGAGTAAATCAACAAAGACTTGCGCGTGATAACTAGGGGAGCGCTCAAAATGCAAGCCATCATCTAAGATTTGCTCAGCTAGTTCTTCTTTTAAGAGTTTCTGCCCAAGCTCGAGCCAGTCTGTTGCTTCAGTGGTATCAAAATAAGCGCCTGCCCAGAGGAGTGCTTTTATGTTTTTAAGTAGGTGATTACCGGTTAAGTCTAACTCTAAATTTTCACTTAAAAAACGACTTTGTTGCACAATGCTGCTTAGTACTTTGCTTTTGAAGGGTTTATTTAAGTTAGGTCTTAAGCTAAGTTGCTGCATCCAGACAACAATGCGAATTGAGAGTACAAAGGCGTTCCAGCCTTCAGCCCAGTAATGCGCTTCATAAGGCGGATTATCTGCTAGCCAGCTTTCAACAAGCTCTACAAACAGTTCATCACTAACATCTTCTAAGTACTCCATATAGTGCAAGTTAAAAAGCCACAGGTGAGATGCCTCTTTGGGTTGCCAGTCTAGCTCAGCAAAGCTTTTGCTATGATTTAAAAAACAAAACTTATAATGGCCATCTTCTTTTTTAAGTTGGCCTGTCCGCATGGGCATAAGGATGGGCAAATCAGTTTTTAGGCTAAGCTCAGGAATGCTTGCGTTTAAAAACTCTTTTTTAAGACTAGAGGCATTCTTTAAAGCCAATTTTCGCTTTAAAGTCAAGCGAATACGGTGACTAAGTTGTTTAGCTCTGGTGTGCCTAGCTGAATGAAAAAGCTTTATAGCGTTCATGCTTGTAACCTTATCTTTGCCTGATAATAAGCGTAACGCAAGCCCTCAGCCATGCCAATAGTAATCCAGAAGTACTTACGGTTGAGTTCAGGGTTAGTTAATCCGCCTACTAAGTAAGCAATCAAAATGCCATAAAGCAAAAACCACTCAGGGTCATTAGAATGGCAAAACACCAAACGACTCAGCCAAAACATCCATAAGACAAAACCAATCAGACCAAGCTCGAGTAAGACTTCAAGGTAGATATTGTGTAAGACCTGCTCTTTGAAGCCTCGGGCGTAAGTAATATTAAAAGGTGCAGCTTCAAAATCTTGCAACCTAACGGTGTGTTCGTAATTACGAAAGCCTACACCTTGAATAGGCTGCCTTGCAAACACAACAGTACTTACTTTCCAGATGTTTACGCGACCAGCCCCACCTGAATCTAGGGCTGAGTCAGCACGGAAACGAACAAAGTCGGTAACAGCAGGTACTTGACTTACCGCCGCAAAGCTAATAATGGCAACCACGATTAATGCAAGCCACTGCCCAAAGCGTAATTTTGGTAAATAAGCAATGGCTAAGCCTGCTGTAACTGAAAGCCATGCGCCTCTTGTGCCAGAAGCCAATATGGCAAGCAAAAAGAGTACGCTTAAAGCAGCACAAATAAGCCGTTTGGCTAAAGACTTTGCGTTTAAAGCGTAATAAAGGGAAGTAAATAAAGCAGGAATCAGATAAAAAGCAAAGTGCTCAACACCTTGCCCTTCAAGACCAGAGGTACGGGTTTGTTGTGAAAAGCCATCGCTGTCTGCATTTTGAATAAAGTTAACTAAACCTAAGCTAGCCAAAATACTGGCGCTAGCTGTGTACCACTGGAGTAACTTAGCCACAATGGTTTTGTCTCTAGCGACAAAGTCAGCAACAAGCCAAGCCATAAAAATAAGTTGTGTAAGCTGAAAAAAGCCTTCAAAACGCGGTTCTTGTGACCAACTAAGGCTGCTAAAAGCCCATAGGAACCATAACCAAGCTACAATAGGAAAGACACCCAAACGAATATCAAAACGCCTATACACCAAATAACTAGCAAAAAAAAGTATGCCAGCCAAGCGTGTTGGCGTACCCAAATAAGGCAAAATAACTAGTTCTTCAAAAGGAATAAAAACAGCAAACAAAACAAGAGCTGCAAAAGGCTGACTAAAAAAAGCCAGAAAGCCTAAAGCTCCCACGATGGCTACTGCTAATAAAGGCAACTGATTAAAATAAAGAGCAGGAAAACTCAACAACGCAGTAATAAGCAACGCTAGTGCAGCTAAGCCTTTTTTATGCTGAATTGCTTCTGTAAAACCCCAATTCATGCGTCAGCCTTATATTCAGTTGCTAAAGAAAAGGCATCTTTAATTAGAGTAATTTGCAGCTTAGTAAGATGCTTCATTTGCATAAAGGCTAGCTTGTTAAGCCAAATACTAGTAGTTAGCTGTGTTAACGTATGACTAGCTATACACATTAGGCAACTCCAAGTTCTAAATTTTTGTGTTCAGGTTCTTTCAGATGAGCAAGATGCTCCGCTAAAAACGACGCGTAAGTTTCAAAGTCACAGTGTTTAGCTTTAGCCTCAAAAGGTAGTACAGACAAATCTCTAGCCAACACCTCAGGATCAACATTTACAGATTCATCTAGCAAAGACGTGACAAACGTCTCAAGTAAAGCTTCATTAGCTTTAAAGGATTCAAACTTACGAACCAAGTGCGGTAAATCTTCTAGCGACTTAGCTCTTGTAACTAATTCAGGAACAAAGGTATAAAAAACATCACCCAAGGTAACAGCAGGCTTACTAAGCAACATAGCTTCCATGCCTACCGTACTATTAATAGTTACAACCCCTTTGGCATTCACGATAAGCTGACGACTATTAATATGCGGAAAAAGTGACTTTGCATTAGGCATGTCACGCATTTGCCTGTAAAACTCTAAAGGCTTCTTAGCAACACTTTGCGGATGCTCCTTGACGTACAAAACGGTATCTGACGTCAAACTCTGCGCAACATTTTTCACCACACTCAACTGATTTGTCATATAAGGCGCGTACAGCAAAAGTGCCAACTCAGGCTCCAAATGAAGCGGAAAAAAGACATAAGACTCTGCCTCAGGCATCTCAAAATAATGACCAAACTTAAGTCTCAAATTACGATACTCGATGCCTAAATGAAACAGTTCATACTCGAGCTGTGAGAGATTGTAAATATCATTGTATTTCTTATGGTAAATGCCTTTAGACTGAAAGCGTAATTTACTAATCTTGGCTAAGCGCTTAGTGGCTTCGGTGGGCTTAAAGCTAGCTTTATAGTGATCTACTTTGACATCTTTAATATAAGGTAGTAAGAGTTGACCGTCTCTAAAGTCTTTAATGACGGTTTTGCTTTTTTCTCGGTTTATACTGTGAGCGCCTCGTTTTAAAGCTTCAAAACGCAGCTCTATATTTTTGGCTTGACTAAAAACGGTGTTTATAAGCGTGTGATAAGCACCTATTTTTGAAGATAAAGGAACAACAACAGGTATACCTTTGTGTTTGGCAACACGTTCTAAAATAAGGGCTGAAGATGGTCCTACATCTACGCCAACATAAACAACTACATCAGGCTTAAAGCTATCTAAAAAACGTTCTGTCATATCAAAACGCGTCTGAATGTGCTTTTGTAAGTCTTCTTGAGAATGCTTTGTGCCGTAACGAAACAAATAATTAGCACGCTGCATGGTTAAAAAACGATCTTGCGTAACATAATGCCAAAAAGGTAAACCATAATCATCTTCAATGCGCTTTAAGCTTGCTTTATCAACTGAGCGCTCACTTGCAGCACGATACATTTGTGTTTCAGATAAAAAAGCAGAAAAGAGTGAAGATGCTTCCGTTTCTAAATAAGCCTGTTCAGGGTTGCTTCTAAAACTAAGTGCTGCAAACGCAGTAGCGGCCAGATGGTCTTTAAAGTACTGCGCTAAAGCATGCGCTAAATGCGCATCTTCAAGACGCTGAATATAAAATAAAATACGCATCAGCTTGACTTCAAAAGGGGAATGAGAAAAAAGGATAAAGGATTCATAACGTAACTCAAAAAGGGTTCTCCTCAAGCAATATGCCTAGTGTAGACAAAAGAATTAAAATTTGCAGTGATAAGCTTTAAAGCTAAGCTAAAAAGCCAAAAAAAGATAAGCTTAAGCATGACAGCAATAGGTCTAGACAGCTGTAGGTCGGGTTGGTTTTACATTCTACTTGCAGAAGGCCAGTTTGATTTTGGAGTCGTTGAAAAAGCAGAAAAGTTGTTAGGAATGACTTCGCCAAGCTCACGCATATTTATAGATATACCCATTGGCCTAACGAAAGCCACGCCAAGACAATGCGATCTTGAAGCACGAAAACGCTTAGGAAAACGAAAAGCTAGCGTCTTCCCATCACCTTCAAGAGCAGCACTAAACGCAAGCAGTTACGAAGATGCAAATCAAAAAAACTTAACTGCATCAGGCAAAAAGCTAAGTAAGCAAAGCTACGCTATTCTGCCAAAAATAAAAGAAATAGATCAACTTATTCAAAGTAAACCACTGGCAAAAGCCATTATGAAAGAAGTACACCCCGAAATCTGATTTTGGGCCCTAAATAAAGAAACCCCTCTAGAGCACTACAAAAAAACCACAGCAGGCTTTCAAGAACGCCTAAACATACTCAAAAGATACGACATAAATGCAGAAGCAAACATAGCTCGAGCTTTTTTGCACAGCTCGAGCTTGGGTGTGGCTAGAGATGATGTTATGGATGCGTTTGTTAATGCACTCACAGCAAGTTTCCCAGAGGCATCTTTACGGCAGTTACCTGAAAAAACTGACTATGATGAATGTGGCATTGCTATGCAAATGATTTACGCTGTCACTTAAAGTCTATATGTAAACGGCATATCTTTTAAATGTCCAGAAGAGCTTGCATCAAAATAGAGTTTATTATGAGCGGACATTAAGATTCATTCGGATTTTAAAGATGCGCATAGTGTGTTTTGACTAAACTAAAAAACATATTGCTATAGGGTTTTGCTGTTTTGTGACTATGGTACCAGCATTTTTCAAAAAAACCTCTATTTTAGGAAAGAAGTATGAGCATCTCTTCACCTTAAGGAGCAATATGAAGCCACTACGCAAATCCTTACTAGCCCTGCTATGTTTGTTAGCAGTGCTAATTTCGTCATGTACCCAAACACCTCAACCTATTTTAGTTACAGAACAACCAGCAAGCAGAGCCATAGGTCTAAGCGCGGAGTATTTTAGTAGTTCTGACTTGACGGGTGTGCGTTCTAGTCAGATTGATAGATATATTCAGTTTGATTGGGGTAGTGCCTCGCCAAGTAGAAATGTGTTGGCAGATAGCTTTAGTGCTAAGTGGCAAGGCTTTGTAAAGCCTAGTGTTAGTGCTGATTATAGCTTCTACTTAAGCGTTGAAGGTAGGGCTAGCTTAAGCATAAATAATCAAATTATCAAAACAGGCGACACAGTAAGCTTAAAAGCAAATACTTATTACCCTGTAGCATTGAGCTTTCAAAAAACAAGTCAAGAAGCAAGCCTAAAACTCGAGTGGTCAGCTGAGGGTTTAGAAAAAGAACTTGTGCCTCAGTCAGTGCTTTACCCAGTAGCTGGCTTTAGTGCTCAGGCAGTAATGACAGGTACTAACTTGCTACTGAATAGTGATTTTGAAGCGGGTACAGGTAACTGGATTAAGTATGGTGCTGCTGAAGGTACTTTGACAACAAGTACAGGAAGAGCAAGTGCAACGGCACTTAGTACAAGCGCTTGGGCTTGGATTCAACAAGACTTAGCTGCTTCTGCTATTGAGATAGGACAAAGCTATAGCTTTAAAGGTTACGCTAAAGCCAGTTCTACAGCGAGTTGTACCTTTGGCTTTCAAGGCGGAGGTCCAGCAGGTGAAAGCTTTTCAGAAAAAATTACTTTTACCAGTGGTTTATGGACTGAATTAGGCAAGATCGTAACCATTCCAGAAGGTATTACTTGGATAGCTGTATTTCTTTCACCAACAGCTCAAGAATGCCAATTTGATGACCTTAGCTTAATTGCGGGCGATACCACAGCACCACCACCGCCTGTAGCAACAGATGAAGCTTTGCTAAATGGGGGTTTTGAAGAAGGCTTAAATAACTGGCAAGTTTTTGGTGGCCTTGCAACAGCGACAGCACAAGCAAAAACAGGTGCACAGGCATTAGAAGCAAGTTCTTTTAGCTGGGTGCAACAAGACTTTCCTGTAGCTAATTTACCTATTGGTGATACTTTTGTATTTTCTGCTTCTGTCAAAACAACCGAAGTTTGCACTGTGGGTCTTTCAGCTTTTGATGCCAGCAATCAAGTTCTAAATGAAAGCCTTAGTTTTGCTAACAGTGACTGGGAAACAAAAACCAAAGAAATACTTATTCCTGCAGGCTTAACATGGGCAGCAGTTTATATTTCAGCACCCAATACCACTTGTCTAATTGATGACTTAAAGTTCGGTACTAATAAACCTGTTTTCCCGATTGATTTGCAAGGTGCGGCCCCAGAGAGCAAAGAGATAAGCCTGCAAATTTCAAAGCCAGCTAATGTCAATGTCGCTACTATCACCATGACTGTCTATGATGCAGATCTTGCAAATGAAGGCAAGTTGACGATTAACAACAAAGGTTCAATTAGTCTTTTTGAAAATGATACAAGTGCAGATGCCGTAGTGGTAACGCGTACCTTCAGCACACCTGCAAGTTGGTGGAATGATGGTCAAAATAGCTTGCTTTTTGAGCATTTAGCAACGGCAGGTTACCGAGTTGATAGTCTGAGCGTGACCTTTGCATTAGTAGTTTCACCTGTTGCAAGTTTAGGACAGTGGGGCGATTTAAATACAAATTGGCCTCTTATACCTTCAAGTGCAGCTAATTTACCTGATGGCAGAATTTTAGCTTGGTCATCTTGGGGTGAAACTGCTTTTGGTGGCGCAGAAAGAAATTTGTCACAAGGTGCTATTTTTGACCCCATAGCAGGAACCTTTGAAGAAAAAGATAACGTAGGACATGACATGTTCTGCGCAGGTCTAGCGCAACTACCAAACGGTAATATTTTTGCTGCTGGTGGAGGTAGTGCTGCACGAAGAAGAACCAGTGAATTTAATATAGGAAATGATAGTTGGGACGAAAAAACGCTAATGATAGATAACCACTGGTACAGCACAGCTGTAGCTATGCCAAATGGTGAGGTATTTGTCTCTTACGGCATAAGTTCAGGCCCCATACCTGAAATGCGAGGTAGCAACAATGTGTGGCGTAGACTCGCAGGCATAAACATGGCAAGCTTACAAGCAGCTATTGTCGAATGGCCAAATATTCTACTGGCACCAAGTGGCAAGCTTGTTTATACAGGTGGTACCAAAGACCTTTACGAACTAGATGTAACGGGTATTGGTAGCATGACCAAACGAGGAACTATAGACGGTCAACCCAACCGTAGAGACATAAACTCAGTCATGTATAACGAAGGCAAAATCATTATGCTAGGGGGTACCAGTGCAGGTCAGGCAACCAATCGAGTTGTTTCAATAGATGTAAATGACAGTGCTAACCCTCAGGTAACACGTTTAGCTGACATGAACTACAGACGTTCCCATGCCAATGTCGTTTTACTACCAACTGAAGACATTATTGTTATAGGAGGTAACGAAACAGGTAGACGCTTTAATGATGATCAGTCCATCATGATTCCTGAAATCTATAACCCAAGCACAAACACATGGTCAGACTTAGCCGAAATGGCAAAACCAAGAAACTACCACTCCGTAGCCCTACTTTTACCAGACGCTCGAGTGCTTTCAGCAGGAGGTGGGCTTTGTGGTAACTGTAGTGCGAATCATCAGGATTCACAGATTTACTCACCGTCTTACTTGTTTAATGCTGATGGTAGCTTAGCTGACCGCCCTGAAATTGCGGCTGCCCCTAATGTTATTGGTTACGGAGATACCTTTAATGTCACCCTAATGGGTGAAGCATCAAACGCAATTTCTAGCTTTGCTATGGTCAAACTATCTGCAACCACCCACTCAATCAATACTGACTTACGTCGTTTAGAGCTCGAGTTTCAAGCTACAGCTGCAAATACTTACGCTTTGAGCGCAGAGTCTAATGAAAATGTTATGACACCGGGTTACTGGATGTTATTTGCTATTAATGATGATGGCGTGCCATCTGTGGCTAAGACTATTCTGATAAATTAGCTTTTGGTTTTTAAATTTGACTGCCGCTACTTAAGTAGCGGCAGTTTTTTACTCATTGCAGTATGTGTTTACAGCATTATCAAAAGCTTCATCTTTTAAGTTTCTTGTTGTAAATACTAGACGATTACCATTAAAACAATGACCCTTTGTAGCCCAATCTAAGGCTAAAAATGTAGTCATACCAGGTGCAGCAAAGGATGTACCTGAATACACAATAGATGAGTTTAGAGTATCATGCCCATTTAGGCTTAAAGGATTGGTAAGTCTAAACCAAGCACCTCTAAACATAACTTCACCGGTATTAGAAAATTCAGCTTTTGAAACAGCATCATTAGCACTAACTGCCAATACTTCATCCCAAGCTGCAGGGTAGGCGGCGACATTTCGACCAAAATTACCTGCCGCACCCACAAACACTACATCAGGATTAGCAAGCATAGCTAAACGCAGCGGGTCACCTTCAGGATCAACAGGTCTTAACGATTCCACTACTAAGTTACTGGTTTGCCGCGCAATTTCATTGCTCAAGGCTCTAGGTACGCCCTGATCATTAAGGGTGCGTTCGACATTAGAATCAACCAGATTAGCTAAGTAATCAAACAAACTTGGGTAAACAAGCTTAGTAAGTAGAAACTCACGAACAATGCTACAAGGCAAAATAACAAAACTCATATTAACCACAATGCGCTCAAAACCTTCAGCACGTAAGTCAGCAAGACCTTGCGCCAAGACTTCACCCACAGAACCCGTCTCAAAGTCACTAGGCACAGCAGCTTTGACAAGAATGCGCCTCTGACTGTC
This sequence comes from uncultured bacterium, assembly GCA_964634665.1. Taxonomy (GTDB): domain Bacteria; phylum Deinococcota; class Deinococci; order Deinococcales; family Trueperaceae; genus JAHEBB01. Next base: position 17,059 of record CAZWJZ010000048.1, read on the forward strand.
TTTATGCCGCCACTCGACTTTATCGGCAGATACTTGTACAGCTTCATAATGACTAAGGCCATTCATAACGCCATTAATGTGATTCATGACAAAAGCCCCATGAGAGCTAGCTCCTTCAGCTTCAAAGGCTGCAATCATCTCAGCACTAGGATTCTCAGCTTCAAATAAGCTTTGAGCAATTTGAAAAACACTGCTACCAAAGTCATCTAAAACCAAAATAGCAACATCCTGCGTTAAGCCACCCTCGCTAAGAAAAAGCTCGAGTTGCTCAGCTAAAGATTCAGGCGCAATGGCTACAGATTGCAGTTTATTTTGTAAGTCAGCACCTGAACCCTCAACCAAATAAGGACTACCCTCAACTAAGTAGGGGCTCCCCTCAACAAGATAAGGACTTCCTTCTACCAGATAAGGCTGAGGTAGCAAACTAAAATCACTCAAAATGCAACTCCCAAGCGACTCATCAATAAGAGGGCCACTTTGTAAAGCTACAAAGATATTAGGTTCTAGGTCTACACCAGAGACAGTTATTGTTGGGGCTTCACCCTCTAAAATGCCGCCTAAATCCACATCAATACTAGGTGTACAAGCCACGAGCAAAATAAATAAAATAAAACTTAGCCAGTAATAGTTAGGTTTAAACAAAATAACACCCTTTCAACCTTTAGTTTAAAGTTTAAGCGTCAAAAATGCGTTAAGTAACGATAGCCTCTAAATAGTTCTCTTGAATCATAAATGCCTCTAAGTTTTTAGCTGGAGCCTCTAAGTTGTTTTCCTTATATAAACTGAGTGCCCGTGTGAGTACCTTTTTTGCCTCACTATGATGATTAAGAGCATTAAGCGTTTCACCTAAACTGTAAAGCGCACCTGCAATCCAAATAGGATTATTCTGTGTTTTGGCAAGCTCCAAAGCTTCATAGCGTTTTTCTAAAGACAACTCGAGCTTTCCTAAATAATGTAGTGATTGCCCTAGGTTGTTGAGTGAAAAAAATTGTGACTTCATGATTTGTGCTTTGTCTTGGTTTGGGTCTTGATGAAGCTCTTGAATAACTTCGAGCTTCTCAGAGAAAAAGGCGGCAGCTTGCTCATGATGGTTGTTTTGACCTGCCACGTAGCCATTATGGTCAAGCACTTTACAGAGTGATAATTTATCTTTGCTTGTTATAGCGCTAGTATAAGCGTCTGACAAGTAAGTAGCTGAGTCAGCATGACCTAAGTTAGCTTTAACCAAACCAATTAAGCTCAAAAAAACAGCTTCACGCCCTTTGTTATTAGTTTTTTGACTAAACTCGAGTGCTTTAAAGTAATAGTTTAAAGCGGTCTTTAAATCTCCATAGACATTTTGGTAGCTGTCACCTAGTTTGCCGTAGAAGTCATGGGCAAGCTCGAGTTTTTCTTGTTTTTGAGCGCTTTGGGCAGCTTGTTCTAGTAGCTTGAGAGATTTGGGTGTGTGACCGCGTGCACTGTAGTAGCTTCCTTTTAAGGTGAGTAAGTCCATGAAGTCTATTTGGGTTTCAGTTGCAGCTTTTTCGCTTGCAGCTAGTATGTTTTGTATGTCTGCGTCGAGTGCTTCGGGTTCGTTTTTGTGCTTTGCTAAGTATTGTTTTGCGGCTCTAATAAAGCTTTGAGAGCGGTAGTTGTTTATGGCTTTTGTATAGGAGTGCGCTAGGTCATGAATCTGGTAGCTTATTAGGTCACTACCTGCTGTGGTTTGCCTTTCTGCAAGCCCATGTTGATTTAAGGTAAAAAGGGCATCCTCGATGGTTTCTAAGTCACGCTCGAGTAGCTTGGCTATGAGTTCAGGGGTTGCGCTGGCTGCGTAGAGGCAGCCGTAACTTAAGAAGGCTTCGTAAGCGCGATCATTTAGGCTTTCTAGGCTTACTTGCAAAAGATTAGCTATGCTGCCTTGGTTTGGGTTGTTGAGCGTTTCGGGAATACGTAAATCATGAGGCCTGTCGATGATGTTTTTGAGCAGCTCAGCAGGGCTTAGTTGGTTTTGTTTTAGGGTTGTGCCGGCAATGCGGAGGGCATAGGCGTGGTCACCTAAGTGTTGACAGAGCTCATTGGCATCTTGTTTGCTAGTGATGTTTTTGTCAGCATGGTGACTTAGTAAGCTTAAAGAGTCTTGACGCTCGAGTCGCCCTATGGTGAGTCGTTTTAGTTTAGGGTAGCGTTGCCGTGAGCTTATTATGGTAGGGATGCTTTCTGGGAGTGCTTCTAGCAGAATGCTTAAGCTGTAAGCGTTCCAGACATCATCTAAAATAATGGCTTTGATGTTGTGCTCAGTAAGGTTTTGCTTTAAAAGGCTTGCTTTGTTTTTATCTTGACTTAACTTAGGGTCATCAAAGATTTTGGCAAGTGCATCAAAGGCAGTTGCAGGGTCACTTTGGCCAAGCTCGAGCCAAAGTATATTGCCTTGTTTTAAATAGCTTGCGCTTAAGTGGCTTGTTAAAGCTGTTTTGCCTATGCCACCAAAACCGTGTATCAGCAGCCTATTATGCTTGCTGATTAAGCTTTGTGCTTCGCTTACTAAGTCGTCTCGACCAATAAGTTTTTCAGGTAAATTAGGAATGTCTTCTTTTCTGCTAATAATGAGCGCGTTTTTACCAGCACCCGTACCCCCTTGTTCGATTTCGGCAAGTAAGTCAAGGGTTTCTTCAAGCGGTTCCGCTTGTAACTCGCTTTGTAGAAGTTCACGAAGTTTTTCAAACTGCTCCAAAGCAGCGTCCGTATTACCTCGTCTATGCTCAAGCTGCATAATGCTTCTATGCGCCGTTTCATTAAGCGGGTCAGTTTTTAAAAGCTGCTTAGCAATAGGTAGTGCCTCTTCAAACTTAGCCTCACGCTCGAGTTCTTCTAAGTAAGCTGTACTTGCCTCTTGGTAAAGTTGAAACAGGCGACTTCGTTCAAGCTCGAGCCAGTCCATAAAAGCGGGCGCTTTGCTGACTTTGAAACTTTCAAGCAGATTGCCGTGCCATAGCTTTAGCGCGTTTTGGTAGCTTTGGGTTTCGACGAGTGTTTCAAAAGTGTGGGCATCTATGGTGGCATTGAGTTCTAAATGGTCATCTTCTATAAACCACTGTTCTGACCCTGCTAAGTGGCGTATTTTGTAGAGGGCTTGCCGCAAATTATTGAGTTTACCTGCACCCCATAAAAGCTCAGCGAGCTCATCACGGTTAGTGCTTTTGTTTAGAGCAAGATAGCAAAGTAAAGCTAAGCTTTTGCGGTCAAGCTCATCGGTTAAATCTTGACCATTGTAGTGGAGCTTTAAAGGGCCTAAGAGGGATA
>CAZWJZ010000049.1:0-20035 GCA_964634665.1 uncultured bacterium
TACAGCGTTTAATGAGCTCTTTGCAGCTATTTCAGCTAACTTTGACACAGCAAAAGCAGCTATTGAAGCAAATGAAGCTGCCATTTCAGCTCTCTCTGCCAGCCCTGCAGCAAACCCTGCTGTAAGTGTAGGCACCAACAGCAATCAAGCTATTCCGAATAATGCACCTCGTAAAGTAGCTTGGAACGCAGAATCATTTGACACTAACGACTTTCATGATAACGCTAGCAACAATACACGCTTAACTATCAACGAAAGTGGTATTTACCAAATTAATGCTTTTATTGCTTGGGAAGCCAACGCCGCAGGTGACAGGCTATTAACCATAGTAAAAAATGGCAGTCTAGCCCAACTAATCGACACGGAAACACCCGTAGCAGGCAGTAGTACAAGCCAATCACTAAGCGGCATCTTAGAGCTTGCAGAAGGTGACTTTATTGAAGTGACTGTGTTTCAGAGTAGTGGCACAGAACTTGACTTAATTTCTACGGTACCTATGCAGTTTTCTATGGTGAAGGTTAGCGAAGCCCCTTAGTATTTTTCTTAAGTTTAGTCATATAGCCTTTTGCATTTAAAACACTTGCAGTTTTTTAAATGCGGAACTAGGTGAGTAAAAACGAATGGACTAAGTCGATGTAGTGTTAAAGATGAAAACTGCTATAAGAGCCTTTTTAAGAGGCTCTTTTTTTATGGTTACGCAATAGCCAAGAAACTGTAACAAGGGTGTAACAAAAATAATGCAGACTATAAAGCACTCTTTTTATCCTGACCTTTCTCTTATCATTACGCTTGTCATTAAGGAAGTCCTTCATGAAAAAATATTTTTGTTACCTTAGTTTAAGTTTAGTCATGCTGCTTTTAACAAGCTGTAGCGCTATTGCAAAACTGACACCGAATCAAGCAATAGCTGACCCTTTTGGATTTAACGAAACAGTCATCAGTACAGAATTAAGCCCCAATCAACCGCAAGTACCCGAAGTTTTCTTAAGAGATGTACCCGAGGTTTTCTTACGCCCGACAGACCTTCAAAGTCTAACCAACGAACTATACTTGCCTTTCTTCATTTATAACGCTGTTGATGAACTAAACAAAGAGCTTGCTTTAGCACCCACAGCACTCGAGCAGCCTATTAGCTTTCCGAGTTTGACATTATCAGCGAATGTTGAAACGGTTTTTCCTGAGCGTATTCCTGCGTCTTTTTCTGGTCTTTATTTAGGTGCATGGGATGGCTTTGTTGGTAGTGATGAAAGGCTTGACTGGACAACTTTAAGTCAAGAGCAACGCACTGAGATTATAGCGTCTTACACAAAAGCTAAAGAAAATGAATTAGCTTTATTTAGTCAAACCAACAAAGCTGAACTTGTCTTTAAAAAAGATGCGGCAAACTGCTCAGCCTTAAGCTGCAACTACAATCTTCTTATATCTGAAAGTGATGCCACCAGCATTCAGTTAAACAAAACTGAAATTAGCAAAGTACTCGCAATTATGAATAGTGCAACAAAAAATAGTAAAAATTCAAGCTGCATCTTTGCATGGTTTGACTTATCAAACGCTAATTTAAACCCTAATTTAAAAGCTAAGATAATACTCGAGTCTGGGTTTGCAACTTTAAAATTTAACGACTAGCATTGCCACGAATAGTTGCAGCATAAAAGCATTCGTGCGACCACTGAACAAAATAAAGCTATTTGAATCTAGGAGCGTAAAAACAAAACAACTCCAATATCTCGTGGTACTACAGTTATAACGTAATGAGCAACGTGTAAGGTTCACGCGTTGCTCATTACTGATAGCTTTTTACTTAAGGTTTATCCTTTATATCTTTCTATTCGTATAAGGTTAGTGGTTCCGCGCATACCAAAAGGTACACCTGCGGTGATAATAAAGCGTGCACCTTCTTCTACCATGCCTGCTTTTCTTATAATTTGAGAAGCAACATCTACCATTTCATCGGTATTTTTTATATCTTCACTCACTGCGGGCAAAACACCCCAAACAATACTCATTTGGCGGTAGGCCCTTTCACTTGGTGTTATGGCAAGAATGGTTGCAGCAGGTCTATTTCTAGAGACCCTCATAGCTGTTGTACCTGTTGATGTAAACGTCACAATAGCTTGCGCATCAAGCTCAACAGATACACGGCAAGCACTTTGTGAAATAGCATCTGCTGTCGTGCCACGTGTGGGCGGATAGTGCTCTCGCATTGACCTTTGGTAACTAATGCCAGCCTCTACACTCATAGCAATGCGGTGCATCATCTCAACAGCTTTAGCAGGATACTGACCCACAGCCGTTTCAGCAGAAAGCATAACAGCATCCGTACCATCATAAATAGCATTGGCAACATCACTTGCCTCTGCTCTTGTAGGGGTTGGGCTAGTAATCATGCTCTCAAGCATTTGCGTAGCAGTCACAACAGGCTTACCTGCTTCTACACAAAGACGAATGAGGCGCTTTTGAATGATAGGCACACGCTCAGGAGGCAACTCCACACCCAAGTCACCCCTTGCCACCATAATGCCATCTACTTCGCTTAAGATTTCATCAAAACGATCAACCGCACTTGGCTTTTCGATTTTTGCCATTAGGCGCGCTCTTGAACCAGCTCGAGCTAAGTAATGACGTGCCAGTAGCAAATCATCACGGTTTCTTACAAAACTCATAGCAACCCAGTCAACATCTAACTCAGCACCATAAAGTAAGTCTTCAACATCTTTATCGGTAAGCGCAGGAATGCTCAGGTCAGCATTAGGAATGTTGATACCCTTGTTGTTTGAAAGAATACCACCAAGCGTAACTTTAGTCTGAATAGCTTGGCCTTTTAAGCCAATAACTTCCAAAGCAAGTCTGCCATCATCTAAAAGTAAAGCGTCGCCCACTTTAACGTCGTTATATAAACCCTTATAAGTTACCCCAACGCGCTTTATATCTCCGGGGCTATCATCATCGCAAGTAAGATCAAACTTGGCACCTTCTACAAGCTCAATTTTGCCGTCTTTAAAGGTAGCAGTGCGTATTTTAGGGCCTTGTAAATCTTGTAAAACCCCAATGGATCTACCTAAGCGCTTGCTTTCCTTACGAATAAGATCAATATTGTTTTTATGTGTTTCTTTATCACCATGCGAAAAGTTCAGCCTAAAAACATTAACACCTGCTTCAATCAGCTCAACAATTTTCTCTGCATTACTCGTAGCTGGCCCTAAGGTAGCTACAATTTTGGTACGTCTACTTGGCTTCATTGATTAAATGCCTTCTTACCTAAATAAACAGCTGCGCTGCTTAATTGATTTTCAATGCTGAGTAAACGATTATACTTAGCTAACCTGTCACTACGGCTTGCTGAACCCGTCTTAATTTGACCAGCATTAACAGCAACGGCAAGATCAGCAATAAAAGCATCTTCTGTTTCACCACTACGATGAGAAATCATGTTGCGGTAACCCTGGCTTTTTGCTAACTCGATCGCGTCCATGGCTTCACTTAAGGTACCAATCTGATTCACTTTAACCAAAATGGCGTTACCCACATTTTCATCAATACCCCGCTGTAAACGCTCTACATTTGTAACAAACAAATCATCACCAACAAGCTGGCATTTATCACCAATTTGCGCAGTTAGCTTAGCCCAGCTTGCCCAGTCATCTTCAGCCAAACCATCTTCAATAGAAATAATCGGATAATTTTTAACCCAATCAGCCCAATACGCCACCATTTCATCGGGGCTTAAGACTTTATCTTCTGCTTTTAAATGATACTTACCGTCTTTAAAAAACTCCGTTGAAGCAGGGTCAAGAGCAATCGCGATCTGCTCACCCGGTGTGTAACCCGCTTTTTCAATAGCTTCAAGAATAACTTCAATAGCTTCTTGATTACTTTTTAAGTCAGGTGCAAAACCACCCTCATCACCAACATTGGTGTTGTAACCACGCTTAGCCAGAACCTTCTTAAGATTATGAAACGTTTCTACACCCGCACGAAGCCCCTCACTAAAGGTACTAAAACCAATAGGCGCAAGCATGAACTCTTGCATATCAACATTATTATCTGCATGTTCACCCCCATTAATAACGTTCATCATAGGAACAGGCAAGGTTTTAGCATTCACACCCCCAAGATAACGATAAAGCGGCATATCAAGCACGCTCGCCACCGCCCTAGCAGACGCTAACGACACAGCTAACAAGGCATTCGCACCCAAATTAGCTTTATTAGGTGTACCATCAAGCTCGATCATGGCTTTATCAAGAGCATTTTGATCAAGAGCATCCATACCAATAAGGGCAGGTGAAATAATCTCATTCACATTCTTAACAGCCTGAAGGACACCTTTGCCTATATAACGACTACCACCGTCACGCAATTCAACAGCTTCATGCGCACCTGTAGAAGCACCAGAAGGCACCGCCGCACTTGCTTCTATACCACTTTCTAGACGCACAGTGGCACCAACAGTAGGGTTACCGCGCGAGTCAAGCAACTCGAGCGCGCTTATTGATTCAATTCGGGTCATGGATTGTCTCCTTTGAGTTGTGTTTCATGACTTTTAAATAATTATGTTTCATGGGTGATTTGGATGTTTAGCCAAAAATACTTTGCTTGGCCTTTGCAAACACTCTAACTATACCGAGGAAAAGCGCTATTTTCAATGTAAGTGACGGTTTTTTTACTTTCCTGTGTTGTTCTAATTTAGGTACACCAAAACAAACTCAATTTAGGTTTAAGCCAAATCACAAAGCCTTAAGCATAAGGCTTAAGCGCAATCTGACCATCCTTAAGATGCGCAATCTCAGGCCCACGATCCTCAACAGAGCCGTCCCCCTGAGCCAGCGAACCCGCTATTCGCAACTGCGGGCTCATAATGCGCTGTGCATAAATAACGGCAGCTTCATTACCAAATGCTCCCGCATGCGCTATGCCCCGCAAAGTACCCACCACAATCACATCATCTTCAGCAATCACTTGCGCACCTGCATTAACATCACCAAGAATAATAGCAGAACCACTCGACTCAACCACACCACCACTACGCACGGTACGCGCAACAATCACCGTTTCACCTTTTGTTGAAATCATAGTGGCAGAAGGACGCAACTCAACAACAGCACCCCCAACGGCCTCAATACGCTCAGCAATCGCCGTGACTAAAGACCAAGCTAACTTATCTGTCACCTCAATCATCACGTTACCCTTAAACAACTCCTCATGATCAGCCTCCTGCAAAACCAAATCAAACGCCTCAGCTGAATCATCCTTATCTAAATTAAGCAAAATACCTTTACGTGTACCACGAATCTTCATAAAAAAAGAGTATAACGCGAGAAGCCAAGAGAGCGTAGTACCTACACACTAGCCTTAAGAAAACAAGCTTTAGTCAAGCTCGAGTTCAAAGTAATCAACAAAAAAGTCTCTAGCGGTAGGAACAGCAACCCTTGTGCTTTTATCGCCGTGTTCTATGAAAATTACGATTACAATTTCTGGGTTTTCTAGCGGGGCGTAGGCTGAGAACCAGACATGGTCGTAGCCTAGTCCTTTTGGGTTTTGGGCGGTACCTGTTTTACCTGCTATGTCGATAGGAAAGTTTGCGCCTGGGCCTAAGATTAGGTTGGTTCCGTAGTCAGTTATCATTTTACGCATGCCCAGTTGCAGGGTGCTCCAGTAGTTTCCTTCGACTTGGCTTGATTCGGGTGCTATGACTTCGTCACCAATTTGTTTTACGAGTCTGGGTTTTACTTTTTTGCCGTTTAGGGCAATGATTGACGTGAGTTGTGCAGTTTGGATGGGTGTGGCTAATATGTCACCTTGGCCTATGGCGCTGTTGAGTGAAAAGCCAGGTAGCCAGCCGTATTCGTAGACTTGGTTTGCCCACGCTTCACTAGGTATGAGACCTGTTTTTTCTTCGCTTAGGCCTACGCCTACGGTTTCTCCATAGCCAAATTCATGTGCTCTGGTAAAGAGTGCATCTATGAAGGGTGACCAGCCGCCTTTTTTTGCATCTGGGGTTTCTAGGACTGCTCGCCAGTAGTAGGTGTTGCAGCTGTCAGCTATGGCTTCTACTACTGTGTCGTTTCCTCGTGAGGCTGGGTAAGACCAGTTATCCCAGCGTATGCCACCAAAGTTGAGGGATGCTGAGCAGCTATAACGTTTATCTACGCTGGTGAAACCGTCATCTAGTAACGTTGAGCTGGTAACGAGCTTAAAGATGGATGCGGGTGGATAGGCTTCAACCGCTCTGTTGGTCATGGGTAAATTGGTTTTATCTGTTAAAAGGGCTTCGATGGCGTCTGGGTTACTGGGTCGACGTGTAAATACATTTTGCTCAAAACTTGGGTAGCTTGCCATAGCTAAAATATCGCCTGTGTTGGGTTCTAAAGCAATGAGTGCGCCCCGTACGGTTTCTTCTGGTGGCAAATCTCTTTCTGCTCTGACTTCTTGAATGTATTTAAGGGCACCTTGCAGCGCATCTTCAGCTATGCGTTGGGTTCTTGGGTCAATCGTTAAGACCAAGTCTCTACCCGGTCGGGCTGGCTTTATGGTTCTTGATTGAATGACAACACCACGGTTATCCACTTGTACATCTTGTCGCCCTGGCGTGCCAAATAGGTCTTTTTGGTAGCTGGCTTCTAAGCCCATTATACCTACCAAGTCACTTAGAGCATAACCTGAAAAGCGACCTTGCGCTTCAGCTGTGTAGCCTACCGTTTGGGCAGCTAAGTTAGTGGGGTAAGTGCGTTCAACACGGTCACGCAAATAAAGATTTTCTTGACCCGCTACCAGTTCTTCTATGGCTAATACAAGGTCATCTCTTATATTAAACGCAATGGCTTTACCTATTTGGCGCTCAACTCGGTCACTGCTATCTGGTTCTTCAGGAAAGTCTGTGAGTTTAAGTAAAAACTTTATGCGCTCCCAATGCTCAATCTCTCCACCCCAGTACATAAGATCCCAAGCAATGCGGTTATCTGCTAAGACTGTGCCATCACTAGCAAACAAACGACCTCTTAACGGCTGAATGTAATCTTCAATTCGTATGTTCTCTTCACTTTTTGCAGCTAACTCTTCAGCCACAACTATTTGTAAGTACATAAGACGTAAAGAAAAAACAACCAATACCGACAGTACAATAGCTAGCAGTACCCTTAAACGATTAATCATGTTCGCCCAATCAGCAGGTTACGCTTAAATAAAGACATGCCCCACGGTAAAACAACTAAGGCAACAAGCAAGGTAAAAACCATTTCTAAAGGCGCTATACGCAACACGTCAAGCGCAGCTCGAGTTTGACCTGTCTGCCATATAAGTAAAGGAATAATAGCTATCCACTTAGCAAACACCGCACCTAAAACAATAAATGTTCTAGCGTAAAGACCTGACTGCCGAAGTTGCAACCAAACCAGCACTGCACCTAAAGCAGAAGCAGCTAAACCAAGCGCGTGAATACCCAAAACACCATGCCCCATAATGTCTTGCACTAAACCCACAGCATAAGCCACAAGGACTAACTGCCATGGTTTAAGGCGCCACACCAAAATAACCACACCCAACAGAAATAAGTCAGGGGCAGGCAAGGGTGCTAAAAGAGCCCCAAAGAAACTCTGAGCAAGAACCAAAACCAAGTAAAATAGCGTAAAGCGCACAACTCAAAGTTTACCTTGCCAGCATGAGATGAGATTGTTAGAGATTAAGCATAATACCAAGCGGAATCATAAATGTCATATGACATTTATGATTCCGACCTAGGGGCTAAGCCCTGACTAGTTCAATGCTATGACCAATAGGATTCAGGCGAATATGCGTTTAATCTTTAAGATCAAAATCTGGACTCATAACACCCTTAGCATCACGGCGATACGGCAGCCAAACAAGCGCAAACACATCCAAAGTAACATCTGTTGAGTTAGCCTTCACAAAAACCTCTTCAAGCTCAAGTTCTGACGGGTTAACAGGATTTGTTAAGGCATCAAGTTCTTTTTGCAGTTCAGACTCGAGTTTGTTCATTTCTTGCATTATGCTAGCTGCGTTTTCTTTGGCTCGGTTTACATCTTGTTGTTGTTCTTGTAGTCTACCTGCACTTTTTACACTACTGCTGGCTCTACGCATGTTGGTAACACTCACAGTTTTTCTGCCCATAAAGGCACCTAAGAGGGTTGTACCTACACTTACAAGGGTATCCATTTGCTGGCGTTTTACTTGGTCAGCTTCTTTCTCTATGGTTTGCTCTGCCTTTCGAAGGCGCTCTTGTAACTTTTCGAGCTTATCACCGTATTTTTGACGTAATTTATTTATATCCACATCACGATTTTCACGAAAATGCTGCGCTATGCGCGCCCTAAAATCAGCTTGTGTTTCAGTAGCTTCACTGGTTAATGTAGGGTCTTTGCTTTTAAAAAGCTTTAAAGGTCTATCTTGACGAATATGCTTTAACAAATCTTTTTGCCACTTCGCGTAAGCTTTAGCTTGCATGGCTTCTTTAGGCAAATCAGCAAACTCAGCGTCAGTCATGGCTTTGCTTTCTAAATCACTAGCTTCTAAGGCAAGCTGTTCAGCTTTATCCCAATCAACAGGAACAGGGCCATCTTCCATCTCTACGGCTAAAACAAGCTGCTTGGTTTCATTAACCCCATGCGTTGCACTCGAGTAATGAATGTCTGTGAAGCCTGCCACCGCTGGGTAGTAAATAATGTTTGTTCCTGCACCACTTACAGGTACATAGTAAACAGCTACATCTTGCGGCATAACAGGCGCTTCTGCCTTTTTAGAAACCTGAGGCGCAGTTGCTTTTAGTGCGGGTGTTTGCACCGTAGCTAAAGCTTTTCTGTCAGCCATAAGACGCTTGATTTGCTCGCGTGTCATGGGGCCACTCAAGTAAGACATAACCCATCGCGTTTGAAAAATAACAGGTGCATCTTCATTAATGTTATGCAGCAAAAAGGTGCGTTTACCCAAGCTAGATAAAACGTTTTGCAGTTCAGCTTTATCTAAACTCTCAGGGCTAGCACTCAAAAGCCCCTCTAAAACCCGCTCTTTATCACGCTCAGTCTGCAAACGCCCAATAAACCAAGTGCCACAGTTAGATAAAGCCTTATAGTCAAGATCAACAGGATTCTGCGTAGATAAAACAAGCCCCAAGCCAAACGCCCTAGCTTGCTTCAACAACGTCAACATAGGTGTTTTAGAAGGCGGATTAGCACTGGGCGGCAAGTAACCAAAAATCTCATCCATATAAAGCATAGCCCGCAAGCTACTCGTACCCCCCTGGGTTCGCATCCATGCCAGCATTTCATTTAACAGCATAGAAACAAAAAACATTCGCTCACTATCACTAAGATGGCTAATCGTAAAAATTGAAGCTCGAGCTTTGCCTTCTGGTGTAAACAGCATACGCTGAATGTCTAGGGGTTCCCCTTCAAGCCACGCTTCAAAGCCTGGTGCTGCCAGTAAATTATTAAGCTTCATGGCTAAACCAAAACGGTCTTTAGCAGGGTAGAACATATCGAGTTCCATAACCCCAATACGCTCAAAAGAAGGCTGCTGAATAGCTCTAATTAAACCTGCAATATCAAGATTTTTGCCTTCAGCCCATGTTTTCTCTAGAATATTAGATATAAGAATGTGCTCTCGACTTGTTACAGGGTCACCCTCTTCACCCATAAGCGCCAGCAAACTGGTTGCTGTTGTTTGAATACGCTCACGGTAAAGATCAGTGTCACTACGAACCGCATCACTGGGCGCATTAAATGACCTAAGTACACTAACAGGTAATCCTGCAGAACTACCCGGCGTATAAACCGCCATATCCACCTTGCTACGCAACGTTCTTATGCGCTCTGCCGTTTGACCCCACTGACCTAAGCCTTTTTCCCACAAGGCAGCCTGCGACGCAGCAAACTCATCAGGCGTTTGGCCTTGATTAGATGCTTCTTGCTCATTAATCCAGGGTCTAAAATTCTCAGGCGTTAAGTCAGGAAAGGTGAGTAATAAATTACCCAAATCACCTTTAGGGTCAATGGCAATAAGCGGAATGTTATCCATTAACGATTCCTCTAAAAGCCCAATACCAAGACCTGTCTTACCACTACCTGTCATACCAATAATGACTGCGTGCGTTGTTAAATCTTTAGAATCGTAAAGCACCACATCATCTTGTAATTCAGTTGCTTCAAGGTCATACTTTTTACCCACATAAAAAGCACCCATCTTCTCATAATCCATATATTACTCCTAAGGCAAAGTCTTACCTTATTTATACCAAATCTATAACTAACAAGAAACTTTAGTTGCTGAAAGAAGTAGGGAGTAAGGAGCAGGAAAAACTTTGGGTAGTCAGTGGTTAGCTAAAAACTAAACCTTTCCACTTTCCCCTCATTACTCATTGCTTCCCCCTACCCCTACTTTTGAATGACGACCCAAGCAGCCTAAACCCTGCAGACTGGTAAAAACCAACACGGAGGTTCCGAAGATGGAACACAGAGAGTCACGCAAATCAGCGCAACTGATTGCCTACGCCCTTATAGCCCTAGGCACAGTCATAGCCCTAAACGAACTAACCCTAAACTACTGGCCTATCATGCTCATAGCAGTAAGCGCAGCCTTCTTAATAAGCAAAAAAACACGCATCCTAGCCATGCTTGGCCTATTCACCCTAGGGGCAGGCTACTACCTATTTCAACCCACAAACAGCCAAGCACAAACCCAAACAAGCAGCCTTACACAAAGCATAGAACAAAACCTAGAAGGCGCAACCAAGGTCACACTCGAGCTTTTAAAGTAAAGCTCGAGCTTTACTTTATCTTGATGTTTCTGTAATAGTTTCCTTTGCTGTGGGTTTGCTCCTTATCTGCTGGCATTCTGATAGTTTCTGATTCACGCAAGTTTAGTCTTGGAGAGCTTCTGTAAAAGCGTAAGCTTGCTCATTGATTGCTTTTTGGCTTGGGTTTAAAGTTGCTTTATGCTTGCTTTGAGTACCCCGTCAGATAGTCTTGTTTCACTTATTTCTCAGCATAAAACCCTTATTTTGTCGGGTGCTGGCATTAGTACTGATTCTGGTATTCCTGATTACCGTAGTCCTGAGAGTTTAAAGAAGAACCATAAGCCTATGCGTTATCAAGAGTTTGTGGCTAGTAAAGAGGCGCGTCAGCGTTACTGGTCACGTAGTTTGGTGGGTTGGCCTGTCATGAATAATGCAAAGCCAAACGCTAATCATGAGGTCGTTGCTAAGCTCGAGCGTGCTGGTTTTGTGGCGGGCGTGTTAACGCAAAATGTCGATGATCTTCATTTTAAGGCGGGTAGTGAGCGGGTTCTTGAGTTACATGGGGGGTTGAATCGTGCGGTTTGCATGAATTGTGCTGTGCTTGAGCCACGTATTCGTTTGCAGCGACGTATGTTGCATTTGAATCCTGCTTTTGAGGCGGCTGCTAGTGGCACGCTAAAAGAAATAACGCCAGATGGTGATGCGCTTATTGAGCAGCAGCTTATGCAGAATTTTGTGATTCCTGAGTGTTTAAACTGTGCTGGGGTGTTAAAGCCAGATGTGGTGTTTTTTGGTGAGAATGTACCAAAAGAACGTGTTGAAGCTGCTTGGTCTATGTTTAATGAAGCTGAAGCCATTTTGGTGTTAGGGTCATCTTTAACGGTGTTTTCTGGTTATAGGTTTGTCGCTCGAGCTGCTAAAGAAGGTAAGCCTGTTGTGATTGTGAATCAGGGTGAAACTCGGGGTGATAAAGATGCCTTAGTTAAACTCAACTTGCCTTTAAGGGATGTTCTGACTGATTTAGCGCTTAAGCTCGAGTTGTAAATTTGGTCTTTGAGACTAAGTAAAACCTTTGCTTAGCATGAAATGATGGGCTTATGAAACCCACTATTGTTTGTTTTAAAGATGCTCAAACGCTAGCTGAAGAAGCTGCCAAAACCTTTGTTGCTTTAGCTGAGAAAGCCATTAAAGAACATAATCAATTTACGGTTGTGCTGGCTGGTGGCTCTACGCCTAAGCAGCTTCATAAAATTTTAGCTAAAACCTATAAGCATCGTGTTGACTGGCATAAGGTCTTTGTGTTTTTAGGGGATGAGCGTCTTGTTGCGCCTTATGAGAGCGAAAGTAATTATGGTATGGCAGATGAGTATTTGCTGTCACAAATAGATATTCCTGATGAGAATGTCTTTCCTTTTGTAACTATAGATATAACTGCACCTGAAGCTGCTGAGCTTTACGAAAAAGAACTTAAGCGTTTTTTTCCAGAGGCTGTTTCTTTTGACTTGGTTATGCTTGGTATGGGGCCAGATGGTCACACGGCATCTTTGTTTCCTAATCATGCGGCTACTAGTGATGATAGTGGCGCGCTTGTACTTGCCCTTGATGATTCACCTAAACCCCCAGCGGAGCGTTTAAGCTTAAGCTTTAAAGCGCTAAATAGCAGTAAGACTCTTATGCTGCTCGCGGCAGGTCAAAACAAAAATGACGCACTGAAACGCGCTTTTAAAGGTGAAGATTTACCCATAGCTAAACTCGAGCCTGAAAAGGAACTCTTATGGTTTTTAGATGAGGCAGCCGCGCAGGGTTTAACTTAGTTGCGAGCTAAGCTTGCTTCAAACCAGCTTCTTAAAGCGATAAGCCTATTAATTAAGCTCTCCTGAAAACGGCTTTTTATAAAGGGGATGGGGGGAACTTTGGCACTTATAACGCCGTAAAACAAAATGCTATCTGATGTCGGAATAATCAGCATGCTGGTAAACAAATTACTGGGTTCAAAAATGGGGAGCAAGTTAAACCGCAAGGTCGTTTCATTAACAATATTTAGCAAAATAGCTTCATCATTAGCATCTGTTAAGTAATTAGCCTTATAAAGATTCTCGCCAAAGGTAGTGTCCTTTTGCATAATGAGTAGTTCATCAGTTAAAGGTACCACTGCCAAAAGCGGATCAGCCATAGGCGTTCTGGCTTTAGCATCCGTAATAACGTAACTCTCTGAAAAAAGCTCACGCATACGCCCATACGTTACCGAGTAGTACTCAATACCCTGCATGCTACTAACCGAGCGCAAAAGATTGTAAAGCTCGAGCTGAGCTTTCTTAGAGCTAATAGGAATGACGGTAAGCACTTCAACCACCGTGTAATTCTGGCGATCTTGCAGGTTTCTGGTGACCTCTTGCGCTAACGCGTGATTAGGTAAAAGCTTTAAACCTTCAAACTTCTCTTGATACTCTAAAAGCACTTGTAAGTCACTCAGGTCAGACTCGAGTGTGGGGCTTAGTAAGCTTTCTTGTGCGAAGCTTAGAGGTAGTAATACTAGAATAATTGCAACGATTTTTAACATGCGCAGTTAGTCTAACCTTCCAAGATGAAAGCTTTTAGTAAACCGTCACAGGCACGCTTGTAAATCTGGTGTAGAGCTATCCTTAGTTCCTACGCCTTCTTTCTCATAATCTTTAGTACCTAAGCTCTTTTTTAAGCAAGCTCTAAAGCAATCTCAAACATCTGGGTATAGCTTTTTTCGCGATCTTCAGGTGGGTCTTCTAACTTATGCACCAAGCTGTCACTAACTGTGAGTAAAGCTAAGGCGTTGACTTTAAATTTGGCAGCTAGAGTGTAAAGTGCAGCAGCTTCCATCTCAACAGCAAGCAAGCCATAGCTAGCCCAATGCTTCCAAGCTTCAGGGTCATCATCATAAAAAACATCACTTGATAAAATGCCACCCACATGCACATTTATGCCTTTAGCCTGAGCACTATCAAAAGCGCGTTTAAGTAAATCAAAACTGGCCGTAGGGGCAAAATCCATGCCTTTAAACCTATTTTTATTAATACCCGAATTACTAGAAGCCGACATGGCAATAATGACATCTCGTAGTTTAAGTTCAGGCTGAAACGCACCACAGCTACCCACTCGAATTAAGTTCTTAACACCAAATACATTAATGAGTTCATGCGCGTAAATAGATATGCTTGGCATGCCCATACCTGTACCCTGCACAGACACACGTTTACCTTTGTAAGTACCTGTATAACCAAACATGTTTCTTACTTTGTTATAGCAAAGCACATCATCAAGCATGGTTTCAGCGATGTGTTTTGCTCTTAATGGGTCACCGGGTAACAGAATGGTTTCAGCAATATCTCCAGCTTTGGCACTTATATGCGCGGTACTCATGATTCACTCCTAAATAAGCGTAACTTACCTTGATTATAACGCAGTAAGTTAGCCTATTAGCAGTCAGACGTTTCAGCTAATAAGCGTATTCGTTATAGTTACACTTATGAACGATCCTCTAAAACCCCATAAGCATAGTAACAACACCACAGCTCCCGAAGGCAACATCAACATTATTTTGCATAAAACAGACGGCTCGAGTGTGGAACTTAGCTTAGAGCAACTTCAAATGAACTATCCAACGTCTATCATTCCTGCTTACACTTATGTGACGGATCATGGTGTGCATGGGCCTTATAAACTTGAGGGTGTAAGTCTTAAAGATTTAGTTTCAAAAGAAGTCAAAACCGCTTGGTCAGAACTTGAGGTTTTAAGTGCCGATGGCTTTGGGAATCGCCTTAGCAAAGAAGAAGTTCTGGCTGAAGGTGACCCTATTATGCTGTACTTTAAAACCGATGGTGAACTGCTTGCCAAGCAGCATGGTTTGCTGCGCTTAGTTGTGCCTAGCGAAACAGATAATGCTTTAAGGCAAATCAAATGGGTTAAAACAATAAATGTTAAGTAAAGTTAGGGGGTGCTTGGTGCGTCTAGGTATTACGTTTTCTGGTTAGGCACAACGGCGCTAATAAAGGGTTTAATGGGGTTAAGGATTTTTTTTAAGGAGGCATTATGTCGCATCCGCATCATTTGAAACCTAGGGGCGCTCAGCTTAAGTTTAAGGTTACCCCTGAGGGTGTTGGTTGGAATTATTTGGGTTATCAGGTTGTTAAGCTTAAAGCTGGTGAGAGTTTTGTGTTTGATACTAAGGGTAACGAGGCTGCTCTTGTTCCTCTTTTGGGTAGTGCTAGTTTGAGTGTTGGTGAGCAGAGTTTTCTGGTTAGCCGTAAGGGTGTTTTTATTGAGAAACCTCATGTTCTTTATAGCCCGCCTGCTAATACCATTTCGGTTGCTGCGAGTAGTGATTTTGAGTTTGCTATTGGTACTGCGCCTGCTGAAGGTAAGTATCCTATTCGTTTGTTTAAACCTGAAGAAATGAAAGTTGAAGTGCGTGGCGGTGGCGCTGCTAAGCGTGAGGTGCATCATATTTTGTCGCATCCTTTGCCTGCTGAGCGACTTATTTTGTTTGAGGTTTATATTCCTGGTGGCATGTGGAGTGGTTGGCCACCGCATTGTCATGATGGTGTTTTGGATAGTCCTTATTTAGAGGAAACCTATCATTTTCAGTTTGATAAGCCTGCGGGTTTTGGTTTGCACCGTAATTACAATAATGAAAAGGGGTTTGATGAGGTCTTTGCGGTTTACAGTGATGATTTGGTCTTAGTCACTGAGGGTTATCATCCTGTGGCGGCAGCACCGGGTAGTACCATGTACTTTTTGAATTATTTGGCAGGCGAGCTGTTAGATGATGCTAGGGGTACTGCGCCTGTTGATGATCCTGATCATGCTTGGATTAAAGATAATTGGGATGCTTACAATATAAAGCTACCTTTAATGGATTAACATTGCCACAATAAAAAAAGGGCAGCTTAAGTTAAGCTGCCCTTTTTTTATTGATTAACGTTTATTCTTCTTCTAAGTTAAGTCTTGAAGGTTTGGTGTTTAAAAGCTCAGCTAAGCGCTTACGTAGTTTTGAGTTTGACATGAGGCGTTCGTCTTGCATAAGTTCACCTAGCTTTTTCTTATCACCTTTAGCAAGGCGTTGCTGCTGAATGAGTTCCGCAATTTGTTGCTTTTCAACATCATTGTAGAACAGCAGGTTATCACCTAAACGGCGTTTGGTTGCATCAAGAATATCCGCAGATACGTAGCCTTTACGCTCTGTTTTATCCCATTTGGGTGCAGCACCTTTTTTAGCAGCTGTTTTACTTCTTGAGAAGCCATTTGGCCAAAAGTGAATACGCCAAGCTCTAAAGGTAGCCATCATATTAATGTAATTAGCTAAAACCCAACGAATAGGGAAAAGCGGTAAGAAGAACGTTGCCATCATGGCTTCACGGAAACCATATATAGTGCCAACTGAGTGAAAACGCATGGCCAAACGCTCTAAAGTTATACCCAGTACGGTGAAGCCCAATATAGTAACAACGCGGTTTACGTTTGAAGGAATAGGAAGAAAAACTGAAGCAATAGCGTAAAAGAAAAGAGGGTATGCAATCAGGTGAATTAGATTAGTGAATTTACCTTTTTGGTCACGTAGAAGCGTGAATCTTTCTTTAAAGTTGAGTTTTTTCCAATCAATAAACTTAGGAGCTTGCATGGTAATGCCGTAAGTCCAGCGGCCTTTTTGTTTAATAGCTGCAGGAATGTCACTAGGGAAGTACTCACGAACAGCAATAAAGTCTTTCTTAATTTTGCCTTTTTCATCTATACGCTGCACTTGCTGCACATGGAAATGTACTTTAATACCTAGTTGCCACATTCTTAAGGCCATCTCGTAATCTTCAGTGAGTGACTGTTCATTAAATAAAGGGCCTTGTTCTGTCATGCGGTCAACCACATCACGACGAATCGCAAAGCCTGTACCTGCACTTGGTACAAACATACCTAAGTGCTCACGAATAGGCACATGATGCAGGTGATGCTCAGCAAATTCATCAATGTAAGTACCAGTAATGAGGCGCTGCCAGAAATTTACTTTTGGAAACAGCGCAAAGACAGGAAGTTGCACAACAGCATGATTATTTAAAAGGGTGTTGTAAAGCTTAAAGGTGTAAGGATGAATGACATCTTCAGCGTCATGAACAGCAATAGCTGAAAACCGCTTAGCTTCTTGTTGTTCATATAACTTAATGTACTTAATAACTTCATTGAGGTTTTGGCTTTTGTTGGTCGGGCCAGCTTTAGAGTTAACCACACAATGAACATTCGGGTGATCTTTAGATAAATCGTAAACCTCTTCAACAGTCGCAGTATCGTTAGGATAAACACCCACAAAGAAAGTAACGCGCGAGTTAGGATAACTAGATAATTCTAGGGTTGATTTAATCATGGGGCCAACTACGCCTGCTTCGCCATAAGCTGGAATCATGATAGCTAAGTGTTTTGCTTCATCCGACTGAATACTCGAGGGCACAATAGTGCGAGGTTTTAGTTGTTTATAACGAAAAATATAGATAAGATCAAAAATGAAGTCATCAAAGCTAGCAAAGATGTAGCCTAAGAGAACCAGTATAGTGACGGTAGTGATAATGGTGGTCATCATAATGTAAGTATAGGTGTGCAGCGCATAGGGGTTTGTGCAAGCGTCACGGGATTCACTATGTGAAGAAATTCAAAGGTTGTAGTTATGGTTATCAACATCATTAACCCTTTCTTAAAACAAAACGTTGTTTGCTTTTGCGACACAAGCCAAGCTCGCCACCTGACTCCTCAATTATTCATTATAGGGAAGAAAGCTTACGAAAGCCTTACAACAGCCCTGCTAAACTTCAGCAGTGAAGCCCTGCATTACTTTAGAAGAAGCCTTAAAATTAAGTGTCACCTTTTAATGCAAAGAAAAGGTGACATCCCTCCAGATTTACTTGTACCCATACCCAACCAGCAATTCTGTGAATTTAAAGCACTCGAGTGGGGGCAGTTAGAAGAGAGCGAGAAAGAGGCGTTTAAGACGTTTTATACTGAGGTGGGTGCTGATCTTGAAGATGCTGTTCTTTTACTCAACCAAGGTGTAACGATTGATGAACTAAGTTGGCAGCGTATTACGCAAACCTTAAAAGCCTAAGCCGAATAATTCATGGTAATATTTACTTTGTTAGTTTAGACTCATTAAATCATGATGACTAAGCTGAAAAGCCCAACTCAAAGTCTAGATAGTAGCAACTGGCTCGAGCGTGCTCAGAGCAAGCTTAAAGAAGAGGGTATGGCTGCTTGGCTTATTTATGATTTTCAAGGCCAGAATCCTATTGCTCAGCGTTTTTTGCAGCTTCATAACATGAAGCGCAGAGTGTTTTGTTTGGTGCCGCAAGATGGCCGCGCTAGCTTGCTTGTACACAAAACCGAGCAAAGCCTTTTGCCTACTATGAATATGAACATTCGTACCTATAGTAGTCAAGAGAGCTTAATAAAAAATCTAAAAGATTTACTGCCTAAAGAGGCAATTGCTTTAGAGTACTCACAAAGCCTTCCTTCTTTATCTTATGTAGATGCAGGAACGATTGATAACTTAAGAAGTTTAGGGGTTCAAGTTATGAGTTCGGCAAGCTTGCTAGCTGACTATGACCGTGTTAATAAAGAGCAACTAGCTGCCCATAAGCGTGCTGCTCAGCACTTAAATGTAGCTAAAGATATTGCGTTTGACTACATTAGTTTGCATGCACCCATGCACAAAGGGCTTAAAGAAAGTGATGTGCAAACCGCTATCCATAATTACTTTCAAGTTCATCATCTAAAAACAGCTAACCCCGCAACCGTTGCCTTTGGCAAGCACTCGAGTGAGGCAAATTATCGTATTGATATGCATCATGATGGGGTTTTAAGCAAGGGGGATGTCATCATGATTAGTCTTAATGCTAAGACTCCTCGCTCAGATGCGCCTTATGCAAGTATGACTTGGATGGGAGTCTATGGTGAGCCTAGTATGCAATTTCTTAAGCTTTGGGATGTTGTTAAAGAAGCGCGACTTAACGCGCTAACAACTATTCAGCAGGCGTATCGTGAAGATCGGCGAGCAAGTGGCGCAGAAATAGATAAAAGTGCAAGACAATTCATAAATACAAAAGGCTACAGTGATGCTTTCTCACGGCGCACAGGTTATAACTTGGGTAGTCAGCAGCTGCAAGGCAACGCTGTTTTTCTAGATGATTTTGAAACACCAGACACACGCTTGCTTCAATCTGGTTTAATTATTACTGTAGAACCCGCCCTTTATTTAGAGCAGTTTGGTATTAAAACAGGGGTCAATCTTTACTTGGGTAAGCAAGAACCACAATTAACAAGCAACGTGCAACAAGAGCTCGAGCTTATTTAAATAAGGACAATCGCCCTTGACATTGCGAAAATAAGTCATTAGAATTCATCCTTAAGAACAGTATTTCAATACTCGGTTCTTAAATCAAGTCTTAGTGTTCTTGTTTATAAAGTTGATGCAAAACATGGCGCTTAAGTTCTCTCTCTTGTAAATCTAAACACTATAATTCTTTAAGCTTAATTTCATTCATAAATAATCATCAGTAAACAAAAACACGTACTATAATTTAAGGTGGAAGAAAATGATTAAAAAGCAATTTGTAAAAAGTCGTAACACTACCAAGCTAACTTTTGAACTTGCAGCTGATGTTGAAGCTGATAAGGTCATGCTTATTGCTGACTTTAATGACTGGTCACCTACAGACTTTGAGCAGCTTAAAAATGGCAAGTGGAAACTAACTCAAGAAGTTGAGCCTGGTCAAAACTATGAGTTTCGTTATGTTTTAGAGCAAGCAGGTGAGCTTAACTTTATAAATGATCCTGAAGCTGATTACACCACACCTAATGACCAAGGTACCGAAAACTGCGTTATCCAAGCATAAATGACTTGAGGATACTAGAAATACCCTAACCCCTGAGGGTATTTCTAGTATCTTTTTAGCGGCTTGGCATTAGTAAATCGCGTTCACAATAATCCTTGTTAGCTCAGTAGTGTATTGTAATTTTCGATTCTCGAAATCAATACAAATAAGTAAAGGCTAAACTCTTTTCTCGAACTGTCTGAAATGATAGCTTTAACGAGATAAGCTGGCCTAGAAAAAATCTAGTTAGTACCCGCAGCTCACTAATCACTCAAAAGTAAATCTCTAAAACCGTTATACTTTAGAGATATTTATGAAGCAATCTACAAAATTGTAGTTTGCTTTACCAAACTGTAGTTTGTCGAAGCTTTACAGTTAGGTGTAATTAAATTAGTTTATTTCTAATAGG
>CAZWJZ010000050.1:0-19949 GCA_964634665.1 uncultured bacterium
AGGCAGTTGGTTTCTGTATGTGCTGATTAAGCATGAGCTTAAGCCTGAGCAATGTCATGCGCGTTACCGTCGTCGTTTTGGTATTGAATCAAGTTATCGTTTGATGCGGCAAGTCCGTGTTCGTAGTAACTCTCGTAATCCAGCGATGCGTTTTTTATACATGGCTTTAGGACTGATTCTGGTCAACATCTGGCACTGCCTTAAGTTTCGTTTTACGCAACTGCCACGTCGCGGACAAGCAGGTCGCGCCCTTGATGAATCTGCTTTTAGACTCAAACGTTTTGCTTCTTTCTTACGCCATGCCATAGAACGTCGTTATCCTATTTATTCTTCCATTATTGCCGTTGTGTCGCCCCTCCATATTTGATTCCGTGATTCACTGAGTATAAGTATTTTGCTTTTTTTGGGAAAAACGAAAGGCTCGAAATCACCTATAATTTCATGGAGGCTTGCGCTGATGATCTGCTAAAATTTAGTACAATGTTTTCAGGTCCAGATTTACAAATCACTTATGATGGCAAAATTCTTCTCGAACTAGAAGACATAGCACCCATTAAATATGGGTCAATTTATATAGAAAGTAGAGATTTAATGCATCAAGATGTCTACCTAGAACTAGCTTCTTTCCAGGTGAGTCGTCAAGAAAAAGAAAATTACAAGCAGTTATGTATTGAGGTAATCAGATAAGTCGATATATACAATCAGGTTCAACCACTTTCAGCACCCCCTATAAATATCCTAACAGTACATTCTATGTTTTAGAAACCCCATCTAGCACATCTTTTTTTAGAACTCAGATGGGTATTAGTGTACACTTTCAAACTAGTTTCTCAACTACTTGGCTTCTGATTGTGCAAGTTGATCTCTTAAGCGCTTGATTTCTTCTTCTTTAGATTGCAGTGTAGCTCTTAAAGTATTAATGGTTTCATGCAAGCTTTCCAGCATGTTATCTGGTTCAAAAGTTACTTCGTCAATAGGTTGAAAGATTTCTTCAAGGGGTTGACTTAGTTTTTCTTCAAAGGTTTCATCTGGCTTGTTGTTTAGTTGTTCTTGCAGCTCTTGTTTAATGACATTTCTTGCGCCTTGAGCTAAAGCTTTAGGCACTTTAAATTCTGTGTTTTCACCTTGTATCTCTTGGCATACTCGAGCTATTTCTGTGTTATCTGGGTAGCCAACAACTAGGGCGGCTATGGCTTCTTGGTTGTTGTCGTAGTTGTTTTTTATGAGTAGGCGTACGGCGTGTTGGGCTTGGGCTTCGCTGGCGGGTAGTTTGCTGCTGCCGTCGCCGAATTGGGTGACTGAGGGTGTTGGGTTGTTGGTTTTGCGTTCGGGGTAGCGTTCTGGGTCTAGGTCTTTGTGTTTTTTTATTATGTCTCTGGCGGTGCTAGCGCTTATGCTTTTGCCTGTTTCGGCTATTTTTAGGGCTTCGGTGCGGGCTTCGGGTGGGGTTGAGGGTCGCCCTAGTGCTATGGCTGCGGTTAGGCCTATGGGTAGGTTTTGGGCTTCGTCGGGTAGTTCTCCGAAGGTGTCAAAGACGTTTATGTAGTTGTAGGCGTATTGTCGGCTCCAGCCTAGTTCGTCTTTGACCCATTTTATGAAGCCGCCTTCTTTGTCTTGGCTGAGGTCTCTTGCTGCGCTTAGGTGTTTGCCTAAAGATATGCAGTGCTGTAGTAGGTTTGTGTGTCCTGTTTTTATGGTGTCGCGTAGTTGTTCTAGTTGGTTTTGGGTGCTTGGGTTGGGTTGACTGTTGTCTGCAAGGGTGCTGGTGTTCATGGCTTCACTTTATCGGGTTTGGTGTGGCTTTTCTTCTTTGGCTAATACTTTTTTTGTCTTGGAGTTAGGGTGTATTTTGCTGGCTACTCAAGAGATGCTGCTAAGGTAGTTTGCTTGTTTGCTGAAAAGGGTGGCTAGGAGGGCTATTTCTAAGTTGCTGTTTTGAGGCTAGATTTTGGGCTTTTTGGGCTTGGTTTTTTGGTTTTGTAGAAGTGTTATATTCTTAGTATGACTTATAGACAATTAGGTAGAAGTGGGTTGAAAGTTTTTCCTCTGGCGCTTGGCACGATGCAATTTGGTTGGACTGCTGATGAGCAGACTTCTTTTGATATTTTGGATGCGTTTGTTGAGGCGGGTGGCAATTTAATTGATACGGCTGATATTTATAGTTTTTGGGTTGATGGTCATGTGGGGGGTGAATCTGAGAAGGTGATTGGGCGTTGGCTTAGTGCGCGTGGCTCTCGTGATGATGTGTTTATTGCTACTAAGGTGCGGGGTGCTATGGGGGGTGCTTCGCGTGAGGGTCTTTCACGTCAGTGGATTATTAAGGCCTGTGAAGAGTCTTTGCAGCGTTTGCAGGTTGATTATATTGATTTGTATCAGGCGCATTGGGTGGATAGTGATGTGCCTATTGAAGAGACGTTATCTGCGTTTAATGATTTGGTGCGGATGGGTTACGTGCGTTATTTGGGGTGCTCTAATTACTCTGCGTGGCGGCTTATGCAGGCCCTTTGGGCATCTGATAAGCATGGCTTTGAATCGTTTGTATCTATTCAACCTGAGTATAGTTTGACGACACCTGTACGTGAAGTGTTTGAACGTGAGTTAGCTCGAGTGTGTGAGGTATACGGGGTGGGTGTTATTCCTTATAGTCCTTTGGCGGGTGGGTTTTTGACGGGTAAGTATAAGCGTGACGCTGTGTTGCCTGAGAGTGTTCGTGCTGCGGGTATTGCGAGTTCACGTTTT
The DNA here is from genome assembly GCA_964634665.1 of uncultured bacterium. Lineage (GTDB taxonomy): Bacteria > Deinococcota > Deinococci > Deinococcales > Trueperaceae > JAHEBB01. The sequence goes on from CAZWJZ010000050.1 coordinate 2,740, forward strand.
TCTGAGCAGAACTGGCTTGTGCTTGATAAAATTTTGGAGATTGCTGCTAACCGTGGGGTACATGCTGCGCAGGTTTCTTTGGCTTGGTTGTTATCTAAGAGTTTTATGACTGCGCCAATTGTGGGTGCAAATAGTGTTGCTCAGCTTAATGAGCTTTTGCCTGCCGCTGGTTTGCTGCTTAGTACTGATGAGCTTAGTGTTCTTGATGAAGCGTCGAGTTGGTCCTTGACACGTACGGAGAAAGAAGTTTAGTTTTTAGTATTTACTTGGCGGGTCGTAGCGTTTATGTACGGTTCTGGCAAGCTCGTAGTAGTCTATGAGTTTTTCGGTTGAGGCTCGCCAGCTCCACTTTTCCATTTCAGCTCGAGCGTTTTTGGCGTATTGGTCTCTTAAGTCTTTGTTGAAGAGTAAAGTTGCGACTTTTTCGTTTAGGTCTTCTAGGTCGCCTGGGGTAAATAGTAAGCCGGTGGTGCCGTCGTTTATGGCGTCTGGTATGCCGCCTGCTCTTGCGCCTATAGCGGGTACACCTGAGGCCATGGCTTCCATAGCTACGAAGCCTAGGGTTTCGGTGTCACTTGGAAATACAAATAGGTCGGCGCTAGCGTAGGCTTGGGCGAGTTCTTTGCCTGACATGTAACCCATGAATTTGGTATTGGTGTTTTTGAATTTTTCTTTTAAATGTTCTTCAGCTGGACCTGAGCCTACTAAGGCTAGGCGAGCACCTTGGAATTGGCTTATGGGTGCGTGTAACCAGTCGAGTCGTTTTTCGTGTGAGAGTCTACCTACGTACAGCATCAGGGGAGCATCTGGCTTGCCATCACTTAACTTTTGTCTCATTTCTTCTGAGTAGTTGCTGGGCTTGTAGGTTTCTGTGTCTACTGCTTTTGGCCATAGCCTAACGCGTTTTATGCCGAGTTCTTGAGCTGAGCTGACCATAGGCTGACTAGTGCAGAGGTTAACGTGAGCTTGGTTGTGTGTATCTCTTAAGAGTACTTTTGAGATGGGGTTTAGGAACTCGAGCTTTAGGTGTTTGGCATATTGAATTATATCTGTGTGGTAGCTGGCGAGTAAGGGTAAATTGCGTTGTTTTGCTATGGTTGTGCCCCATAACCCTAAGATTACTGGGTTAACAACATGCACTATATCTGGTTTGAATTTATCTAACTCGCGCCCTAGGCGGGGTCTTGGCATTCCTAAATTGAGTTCTGGGTACCATGGTTTAAAGGATGGCCCTGGGACATTGATAATTCGGTGTCCTTTGTAGTCGCTGGGTGGGTTGCGGGGTGCAAATATAAGGGCTTCGTGACCTAGGTCGCTTAGGTGGTCTAAGGTTCTTACAATGCGGGTAACGACCCCATCAATTTTGGGTAGGAAGGTTTCGGTAAAGTAAACTATGCGCATATTATTAGCCCCTAGCGTTATTGTAGGGGCTTTGCTTGTTTATGTCTAATGCTTTTTTGTTATGCGCCTTGTTTTTCTAGCTTTGTTTTTAGATTTTCAGGTATGCCTGCTTTTTGTTCGCTGGTCCATGTTGAGTAACAAGGTATTTTACTTAGGTCTGCTCGGTCAGCGTATTTTTTGGCTATGTCTACCACTTCGTTCATAAGACCATTTTCTAAAGTGGTTGGGTTTAAGCCTAAATCAATAAACAAGTCATTTTTTACATGAAGGTCATTTTCGGGTGCTTCTTTACGTGGGTTGTTTACATTTGCTACTTCTGCGCCTGTCATTTGACTAATCATGTTGGCAAGGTCACGTACGCGGTGTGTTTCGGTCATTTGGTTTAAGATTTTTACGCGCTCACCTTTGGCGGGTGGGTTGCTTAGCGCTAACTCTACGCAGTTAACGGTATCTTGAATATGTATAAACGCTCTGGTTTGTCCACCTGTTCCGTGAACGGTGAGGGGGTAGCCTACAGCGGCTTGCATTAAGAAGCGGTTGAGTACCGTGCCATAATCACCATCGTAGTCAAAGCGGTTAATGAGGCGTTCGTCTTTAGCTGTTTCTTTAGTGTTGGTTCCCCAGACAATGCCTTGGTGTAAGTCGGTTATTCTGACTTCATCATTTTTATTGTAATAGGCAAAGAACAGTTGATCTTGCGTTTTGGTCATGTGGTAAATGCTGCCTGGGTTAACTGGGTACAAGATGCTTTGTTGTAAGCGTTCGCCTTCTTCTGTGGTTACTTCTACATCTAGGTAGCCTTCTGGTATTTTCATGCCTGCGGTTCCGTAACCATAAACACCCATAGTGCCCAGATGCGCTAGGTGCACGTCTACGCCACTTTCTACAATGGCTGCTAGTACGTTATGCGTTGCGTTTAGGTTGTTATTGACTGTGTAACGCTTATGCGCACTTGACTTCATGCTGTAAGGTGCTGCGCGTTGTTCAGCAAAATGCACAATGGCATCGGGTTGCTCTTCTTTAATAAGGGTGAGTAGGCGGTGGTAGTTATCAGCAATATCTAGTAAGTGAAAGTTTATGTCTTTGCCACTTACTTCTTTCCAAGCTTTAAGTCTGGTGCCCATGGCCTGAATAGGGGTTAAGCTACTTGCCTCTAACTCATTATCTATATTTCTACGGCTTAAGTTATCAATAATGGTTACGTCATAACCTATGTTTGATAAATGCAAGCTAGTAGGCCATCCGCAAAAACCGTCGCCCCCAAGTACAAAAACTTTTTTCATTATTTTCTCCTAAATAAATAAAAGGGAGTATTAGCTTGCGTGAGCAAGCATGGTAGACAATTTTTTACATTCTAAAGGGAAATAAAAACCATGCTACTTAGGTCTTGTCTACCAAAAGCACTAAGTCAACAACAGTATACGCTTTACAGAAAAGTTACAAAAGAGTTTTTAAGTTTACGCTTAAATTCACGAATACGACGCTTAAAAAATTTTGTGCGGTAACTCTTAGCACCTGCATACCAAGCACCCGGCTTAATAAAAGACCAAATGCAAACCGTAGCAATAAAGAACGGATGCAATAACGCCCAACTTAACGTCACAATACCATTACCCCATAAATCACGACGCTCGAGTTGCTTGGTTCCTATGTTCATGCCGTACAATTCTACGATTAGTTTGGCAATCCAAAGTCCAAATACCCATGGTACTAAGCTTGGGAAAAAGGGTGTTACTAATATGCAGATGGCTAAGAAGATACTTTGGAAGCCTAGCACGCCAATGCTGGCCATAAACGCAGGATGATAGTGCAAGGCATGGTGATAGCGAGATACCCAGCGTTTGCGCTGTTTCAGTAAAGCTAGTAGGTTAGGAACAGGTTTTGTTAGTACTCGAGTTTCTGGTGTGCTGGCAAAAACTACACGCATGCCTTCTAAACGCCCCATGCGCTGCGTAAGTAAATCTTCATCACCACTTGGTGCGCGGCCACTTGCGCCAAAGCCACCAATGGCTTTAAAGGCACTTCTTCTATAAGCTTGGTTATTAGCGCTACTAGCAAACTTCCAACCAAAATGCGTTAAGGCTCTTGCTACTAGCATGAGGGTAAACCAGTCGGTAGATTCAAAGCGTTCTACCCAATTTTTGGCTTTACCCACTCTGGTGGTTTCAACATAACCAACCACCATGGCAACATCCTCTTCAAAGTGAGATACCATGCCTGAAACCCAACCACTAGGGTACTGGCAATCTGCGTCACTTGCCAAAATAATATCTCCTGATGACTGGCTAATACCTGTATTTACAGCATTTACTTTAGGGGCTAAACGCTTACTTGGTTCTGTTACATTAACCAGTTTAAAGCGCTCATCTTTAGCAATGAAGCTTTCTATAATTGCTTGTGTTGCATCTATAGAGCGATCATTAACAATGACAAACTCGAGTTTTGCTGGGTAGTTTTGTTCTGACAAGGAGTGGAGTGTGGCTGCTAACTTATCTTCTTCGTTGTGTGCTGGAATGATGACGCTTACAGAGGGTATGTTTTCACTATAGGGTCTTTTTTTGGCTCTGTTGGTGCCTATAATAACCATGAGCATGAGGCCTATATAGGGCAACACAAGTGCATAGAGGATGATAATTAGTAGAGTTAACATGTCACATTTTTATCCTTAGGTCCAAGTCTATCACATGACTTTATTAAGATTGCATTAAGGCTTGCAAAAAGGATTGTGTTGTACTTTTTCAAATTTATAGTTGGCTAGCTCAACAGGCCATTTAGACACTAGCAGTTGCTCATTAACTCTTGTTAATGAATCTCAGCTTACAAAAACAGCTTTTCATCGGTTTTACAAATCTACTAGCCAAGCTTCAATCTCTCAATTCGAATTGAGAGATTTTTTAGCTACTTAGGCATTGTGTGTAAAATAGCTCGAGTAGCTTTGTTATTAGCTTTTATGGCGTCTGACGTAGCTTATTCGCTCACTTGTAAGGCTTAAAACCTATATAATTTAAGGTAACTAATTACTCCCGTGACAATCTTAGTCATGTTTAGTTCGGAGGTTTTAATGAGTGACTATACCGCTGAAAATATTCAGGTTCTAGAAGGTTTAGAAGCAGTTCGTAAACGCCCAGCCATGTACGTGCAGGGTGGTACAGGGATTGATGGTTATCATCAGCTTTTAACTGAGATTATTGATAATGCTATTGATGAGTGTCTTGCTGGCTTTGCTGATACCATAGAAATCATTCTTAATAAAGATGGTTCTGCGACGGTTATTGATAATGGTCGAGGTATCCCTGTTGATATTATGAAAAAAGAAGGAAAGCCTGCTATTGAGGTTATCTTTACTATTTTGCATGCTGGGGGCAAGTTTGATTCTAACTCTTATAAGGTGTCAGGCGGTTTGCACGGTGTAGGCTCTTCTGTTGTTAACGCCCTCTCAAGCTGGTTACTTGTAGAAGTTAAGCGTGACGGAAAAATTTACGAAATTCGTTTTGATCAGGGTAAAGTTACCCAGGAACTACGTGAAATTGGAACCTATACGGGCAAGAGCTCAGGAACCAAAGCAACCTTTATGCCTGATCACAGTATTTTCAAGGAGATTCGTGGTTTTGATACTAGCCGCATGCGTCGTCGTCTTAAAGAACTAGCTTATTTAACAGGTGGCGTCAAAATTGTCTTTGAAGATAACCGTCATTCTGAGCCTTTAAAAGTAATTTTTCATGAAGAGGGTGGCGTAGCAGCGTTTGCTAAAAACTTAGCTTCTGATGCCAAATGTCTTTATGAAGACCCCATGCGTATTCATGGTGTGAGTGATGACATTGAGATTGATATTGGCATGATTCATAGCTCTGGCTATGGTCAAACCATTCTTAATTATGCCAACATGATTACAAATCGTGATGGCGGTACGCCCCTTACAGGCTTTAAAACTGCTTATACAAGGGTGCTTAATAACTATGCTAAGAAAAACAATGTTATTAAAAAGGGTGAAGCTAGCCCTACAGGTGAAGACTTTTTAGAGGGTTTGTTTTGCGTTATTTCAGTTAAGCTAGGTGACCCTCAGTTTGAGTCCCAAGCTAAAGTTAAACTCCTTAACCCTGAGGCGCAAAGTGCAGCGCAAACTGTTGTGTATGAGAAGTTTGCTGAAATTCTAGAAGAAAACCCTAAAGTTGCTAAAACCATTATTGAAAAGGCAGCTCAGGCAGCCAGAGCCCGTGAGGCAGCCAGAAAAGCTCGTGAGCTTGTACGACGCGCTAACCCCTTAGATAATGATGAGCTACCCGGTAAGCTTGCTGACTGCCAAAGTGAAGACCCTTCGTTAAGTGAAATTTACATTGTGGAAGGTGACTCTGCAGGGGGTAGCGCTAAGCAAGGTCGTGAGCGCCGCTTTCAAGCTATCTTGCCACTACGTGGTAAAATTTTGAATGTAGAAAAAGCTCAGTTAGGTAAAATTCTCAAAAATGCTGAAATTCGCGCTATGGTTGCAGCATTTGGTGCTGGTATTGAAGGCACAAGTGAAGAGAATTCTCATTTTAATCTTGAGGATATTCGTTATCATCGCATTATCATTATGACCGATGCGGATGTAGACGGAAGTCACATTCGCGCTCTTCTACTTACCTTCTTTTATAGGTATATGAGACCTCTTGTTGATGCAGGCTATTTGTACATAGCGCAACCCCCACTTTACGGCGTGCGCTTTGGTCGCGCTAAAGAACTCATCTATGTTTATGATGAGGATGACTTAAAGAGCTTACTTCAAGAAAACAAAGGCAAAAAATACGAAATTCAGCGCTTTAAAGGTCTAGGTGAAATGAACCCCGAGCAACTCTGGGAGACAACTATGAACCCTGAGACAAGAGTTCTAAAGCGTGTCACTATAGAAGATGTTCTCGATACCAACGAAACCTTCGAGATGCTCATGGGCACAGAAGTACCGCCACGCCGCGAGTTTATAGAAGATAACGCACACCTTGCGAGACTAGAAATCTAAATTCTAAGAAATGAAATAGCCTCGCTATTTAGATAGCGAGGCTATTTTTTTAGCAAAACAAAGCCTACAAAACGTATTTACTTAAATCTTCATCTTCAACAATAGCTTCTAATTTTTTCTCTACATAAGCTTTATCTATTTTTACGAGCCCTAAGTTCGTACCAAAACTAACATCTTCGAGTACGGTTTCAAGAATGGTGTGTAGGCGTCTTGCACCTATGTCTTCTACTTCTTGATTAACTTGTTCTGCGTATTCTGCAATGGCTACAATGCCTGACTCAGTAAACTCTAAATCTGTACCATCTACATTTAGAAGTGCTTTGTATTGCATGGTCAGTGAGTGCTGTGTTTGGGTAAGAATGCGCTGAAAGTCAGAAGCGGTGAGCTCTTCAAGTTCAACTCTAATAGGAAAGCGACCTTGGAGTTCTGGTATTAGATCACTGGGTTTAGCAACCGTAAACGCACCTGCAGCTATAAACAGAACATGATCTGTTTTCATGGCGCCATAACGAGTGTTGACTTGTGTACCTTCAACAACTGGCAGTAAGTCTCTTTGTACGCCCTCTCCACTTACGTCACCGCCCCCTCGAGTGCCTTCTTCACTGGCGATTTTATCTATTTCATCTAGAAAGACAATGCCTTGGTTTTCAGCTCGATAAATGGCTTCTCTGGCGACTTCATCGTAATCTATTAGCTTTTCAGCTTCTTCACCTTGAAGTATTTTTCTGGCTTCTTTGACTGTGGTTTTGCGTCTTACTTTTTTGTTTGGCATGACGCCTTTGAGCATGTCTTGCAGGTTCATGCCCATTTCCTCCATGCCGGGCATCATGACGCCTACACTGGGTTTGTCATCTTTAATTTCGATTTCTATAGTACGATCTTCCATTTGGCCCGCTTCTAGCAGGGTACGCATTTTGGCGCGGCCTTCTTCAGTACCGCCTGGCAAAAGAATATCTAGAAGCTTTTCTTCGGCAGCTAGTTTAGCTTTTTCAACAACGGCTTCTTTTTTTTCTGTTTCAACCAACACGTAAGATGCTTGAGCTAAGTCCCGGACAATAGAGTCTACATCTCGGCCAACATAGCCAACTTCGGTAAATTTGGTTGCTTCTATTTTGATAAAGGGAGCTTTTGCTAGTTTGGCTAATCGACGAGCAATTTCGGTTTTACCTACCCCTGTTGGGCCTATCATAATAATATTTTTTGGGGTTACTTCTGATTGTAGCTCTTCGCTGAGTTGACGACGTCGGTAGTGATTACGTAAGGCAACGGCAACACTGCGTTTTGCTTTGTTTTGACCAATGATGTTTTGATCTAAGATTTCAACAATTTCTAAAGGCGTTAAGCCTTTAGCGGTTTCTGCAATGGCTTCTGATTTGCTCATGATGCTTCCTTTTCAGTACTTTCATTGTCTTCTTCTGTGCTACTCACCTTAAGTACTGTTGCGTTTCCACTCGTATAAATATCTATACTGGCTGCAATTTCTATGGCTTTGCGCACTATTTCTTCGGCGCTAAGGTCTGTGTTTTTAAGAAGTGCAAGGGCTGCTGCTTGCGCAAAAGCCCCCCCCGAGCCAGTAGCGGCTACAGGTTCATCTGGCGACACCACATCTCCCACACCTGATATGAGTAAAATGCGTTCAGCGTCTGCAACTATCATCATGGCTTCTAGGTTTCTTAGCATGCGATCTGTGCGCCATTCTTTAACCATATCTACAGAGGCTTTAAGAAGGTTATTTTTAGAGCTTGATAGGTAGCCTTCAAATTTTTCTAGCAAAGTAAAAGCATCTGCGGTTGCGCCTGCGAAGCCCGTAAGGACTTTTCCATCAGCAAGAGCGCGTACTTTTATGGCGCCTGTCTTCATAATGGTGTCACCTAAAGTTACTTGACCATCTCCTGCTAGTGCAGAAACGCCATCTTTATGGACAGCAACTATGGTTGTTCCGTGCATTTTTATATTCATAGGCTTAGTTCTTTCTGTGGCTTGCTTAGATAATTTAAACTAGGATGAAACATGAAGAAGCATTTTGACAGATAGCTTAAGACAGTTTCACGATTAACTAAATTCATTTTCTGAGTCATAGTAGCAGGTTTGTAATAATTTAATGTAAGTCAAGAATCTTGACATGACCATTATAAGGTTTCTTACGACTGCATTACCCAAATCAAATCTAAACAATTAGCACATAGAGTCTAAAAATGAACTCGTCATACTGAGTAACAGAAGGCACAAAACCTTCAGCGCAAACCCTGCGCACGAAAGGAACACAATGAAAAAGAATCTTAAAAATGGGCTTTTAGCAATAGCAGGTTCAGGCCTAGTCATAGCAAGCTTAGCAACCGTAAGCGCACAACAAAACAATATCAACACAAATGAAATTCAGACCATACAAAGCAAGATGAGACATGGCGATTCTGGCAAATCTGGCCAAGGAAAATTTATGGGCGGCATGAGCCAAAGAGGTGGCTTAGGTATGCTAGGTGACATAACTGAAGGCAGCACCATCAGCGCAACCTTCTATGATGGCAACCCCGCAGAAGGCGCCGCAGAACTTAGTAGCTACACGCTAAATGTAGGCATAGACAGTGAAAGCAGCTTCGCGCAAAATATACAAGAAGCCATGCAAACCGCAGCTTTTGCAGTCATAAATACCAGTGCACAAAGCCGCACCATTGAACTAAATAGCGATGATACCCAAACTCGAGCTTTTAAGCGTTTACCCATGCGTGGTCTTACTGAGGGTAGTACCTTAGAGATTAGTTTTTATGATGGCAACCCTGAAGAGGCAGCGACTGTTCTTGGTAGTTTAAGTTTTACCGCTGGTGTTGATAGTGAACTTGCCTTTAGCAACGCAGTTGAAGACGCAAGTGCAAATGCTGCGTATGCAGTTATAACCACGAGTGCTCAAGAGCGCAGTATTGATCTTAGTGTTATGCAAGAACGCATGCAAGAGCGCGGTGGTGAAGGCTTTCGTCACTTTGGTCCTCGCGGACAAGGTAACTTAGGTGTACCTAGTGAAGATTTAGAAACTGGCCCTAACAGCTAAGTTTTTTTCATACTCCTCCTTAAGTAAGACGCGACCTATAAAGTTGCGTCTTATTTTTTGGTTTTCATGCATTCATCGCTAGATAAAAAACTAGCTATAAGCATAAAAGCATCTTAGAAACACACTCCGTAGCACTATGTCTAAATGCCACCTAAACAGCTAAACTTAAGTCATGCCCGACAAACTACTCATTTATTCAAAACAAGCAAAGCAGTACAGCGATCTAATTTACGAAAAGCTGCCCAAACTCAAACAAGTTAGCACCACCACAAAACAAGAAGCCAAACAGCATTTAGACTGCAACATTTTACTAGCAGAACCCAACCTTGCCACAGAAATCATTAATGAAATGCCTAAGCTCGAGTGGCTGCAAAGCACTTGGGCTGGCATTACGCCTCTATTGCATAAAAGCTTGCAACGTAACTATTTACTGACAGGCGTTAAAGGCATTTTTGGCCCGCTCATGTCAGAATATGTCTTTGCTTTTCTTCTTTCCTTTGAAAGGCAGCTACCTGATTACCTAACAAGTCAGCAAAAACAGCAATGGCAGCCTTTAGAACCGTCTTCTTTAGTAGGCAAAACCCTAGGCATTATGGGTACAGGTTCCATTGGTTCACATATTGCAAAAACCGCTAAACAGTTCGGGCTTATCACCAAAGGCTACAGTCAAAGTGGCAATTCAGTTGAAGGTTTTGATAAGACCTACCCTTCAAAACAGTTACATAGCTTCTTAAAGAATAGCCATTACTTAGTAAACAGCTTACCTGACACGCCAGAAACAACGGAACTCCTTAATGCAAAGGCCTTTAAGCAGTTACAAAACTGCATCTTCATTAATGTAGGTCGTGGTTCCATAATAAATGAATCAGCACTCATTCAGGCGCTCAAAACAAAGCACGTCAAAGCCGCCGTACTAGATGTATTTAAGCAAGAACCCCTAGAAAAAACACATCCCTTTTGGACAACAGCTAATCTATTTATGACACCCCACATAGCCGCACCCAGCTTCCCCAAAAGCATCAGCAGCATCTTCATAAAAAACTACCAAAAATGGCAAGCCAAAGAAACACTCGAGTTTCTAATTGATTTTAAAAAAGGTTATTAGGCATCTAGCTTAATGTCTTTAAGTACCGCAAAAGGTGATTCTTTTTCTACTACTACTTCAGTGACCGCTGCTTCAGGATGATCATTTAGATTAACACCCGTTACACTTAAACCCTTGCAATCTTCTCGGCATAAGGCTGTAATAGGCATTTCAATAGCAAAAAGCTGCACAATTAAATCCGTAAAATCAATTTCAGGCTTACCAAAGATGAGTAGATCACCTTCTTCATCATCTGATTCAATGAGCTTAAGGCCTTCTGTACCCATCTTATAAATCATGGGGTAAACAAAGGAATAAGCAATATCTCCTGCCACACTGTCTAAACAACGACGGCATTCCATAAGGGCTTTACCGGTCACGCGACCCTCAAGAATAAAGTCATCATCACCACCGGTACCACGAACAATCAAATACCACTCAATAGGTTCAGATACATCAAAGCCTGCCAGCTTGAGAGATGCCTCATCTGGCAATAACAAGCCTTCATCTTCTACTTCATAAACAGAAGCATCTTGGTTTAGTAAGCTTGCAACATTTAAAATAACATTCTCTGAAACAGTCATAGCTTGGTAAGTATAGGGGGCAGCTTAAAACAAAGTCAATTGATAGGAAACATTTCCCAAATAAAAAGCGCTTTCTAAACTTCACCTGTATTCATGACTGACTGATACTATAGAAGCATGTTTGGATTATTTAGTAGACAAAACCCCAACTTTAAAGACGACGGTAACTTCTTATTAGCTCGAGTACGTACCAATAAAAATGGTGAAATTATTCAGGTCAGAATATCTAAAACAAGTGAGATGAGCCCTGCTGGGAATGGCTATTTTGTGCGTAAAAATCTTACGGGTTCTAAGAACTTTGATTCAGCCACGCTTGAAATAAATACCAATCGGCAACATAAAGTAAAATTTGCCGCGGTGGATGGCGGCGAATTAATTCCTGTTAGAGAATGGAAGGATTAGGGCGCAACAATATTAAAATTAAAGCCTTTAATCGCAACCCGATCTTCGAACTTTACTTTATGAGGGTCTAGGGTAGTACCCTCAAATATCTGAATCACCAAACTATAATTACTTAGTTTTGCATCGTCTTTTAGCTGAAAAGTTAAGCTTGTGCTTACACCAGCTCGCAACACTTCTGCTGAGTAAACCTGCTGAAATACCTCAGGTGATTCTGAGGCAGATGCAAAAATCTTGTGCGCCGCTTGCGGATAGTTAGCCACATTCTCAACCACATTTAGAAAAACAACAGCCTGCTCTAAACTGCTGGCTTCATCTGTCAAACGCACTGTTATAGCTACTTCACCAGTACTACCTTGCTCATAATTAGCTAACATGTTGGACTGAATATTAAAAGCTTCTTGTGACTGACTTAAACCAAAAGCAAGTAAACTCGCTAAACAAAAAATCAATTTCATAAAGAAGAGTCTACACTAATTTGCAAGTAGAAATAATGAAAATATGAGCTAAAGCCTTCATGAGTCAAAAAAGCCATAGTATTCAAGTTTAAGCAAAAAAGCGATAGGGAGACGCTTATAAATGGGTATTTAAGGCATCTTAGATGCTGCTGGAAATTCTTTCGCCAGTGCCTCTTGAAACGTTTGAGGCTCAAAACCTAAGCTTTGCTGCGCAAGCGTATTATCAACCATTAGGTTTTCATTCATGCGGTCAAACATAGCGATATCTAAAAACTTGTATTTAGCTAACTTAGTTATAAAAAAAAGAATAATAACTAAGACCCATCTTGGTAAATGCACGGGTCGGTAAGTAAGCTTTGCAGCGAGCGCTAAACTACGCACCAGTTCTTGATACGTCAAGCGTGTTGCGCCACCAAGTTCAATTCGCCCTTTTTCCCCTTCAGCAGCTAAAGCTAGCACAATACCCTCAACGAGATCATCCGTATGCAAGGGTTGTCTTAAGCCTTCTGCCTGACCCAACAAAGGCATGACAGGCCAGCGCTTTAAATTCGATAAGATAAACGATAAATTCTGATCTTTACCATAACCAAAAAGCATAGTGGGGCGCAAAAAAATAACTGCTAGTTCAGATGCCTGAAAGAAACGCTCGAGTGTGTCTTCAGCTTTGAGTAGCTTTTGGGCTAGCTGCCTATCTTTGGCTGAGCTTGCATTTTTTTTAGTCGTTACACTACTTGAAGATAGAAAGACGGCTTTGCTTAGCTGTTTTAGCTTTAATTTGGGCATTAGGGGAGCGGCTTCCCAAAGGGGCATTAAGGAAACAAGGCTATCTGCAACAAGGTCTTTGCTTATCAGTGCCTGTAGAGGGAGTTGTTGATATTTTTGGTGCTTTAGAAAAAGACTTTTAGGATCAGGTTGACGTGATATTGCAATCACAAAGTGATTTTGCTTTAACAGCTCTTTAATGAGTACAGGGGCAACAAAAGACCCTGCACCTAAAACTACAACACGCTTCAACGTTTAAAGACTTTTCTTATTAGCTGATAGCTGCTTAGAAGCGCAAAGCGAAGGTAAACCCCAGCAACAATAAGCCACCATAAAGGTTTAGGGTAACGCTCACGAAAAAACTTCTTGTAATACCTAAGCATGCCTTTATGAAGTTGCCATGTCACCCATAATTGCCTGTTGTGACTACTGTGGCCTTTAGCATGCGTTACAACTGCCGTGGGTACAAAGATGAGCTTAAAGCCTGCTAGCTTAACTCGCATACATAAGTCTAAATCTTCGCAGTGCATTGCGTAGCCTTCATCCATAAAGCCTAGCTGCTCAAAAACACTTTTACGAATCAGCAAGCAAGAACCAGAGACCGCGTCAACCTTTTGAGCTTCACTAGGAATAGGATTGCCGCCCATGGCGTAACCTTTTCCTAAGCCCAAGCGAGACAAGCCAAACAAACTACTAAAGGCCCTAGCTGGCGTTGGTGTTTTACGGCGACCTGCAGGCTGCTCAGTCCCATCAGGAAACAAGATCAATGGCCCAGCAATAGCGACATCTTCTTGAAATAAGGCTGCGTACAGTTCATCTAAAGCAGCTTCAGATACAACGGTATCAGGGTTAAGTAAAAGAATTGCATCCCCCTTAGCAAGCTTAGCTCCTTGATTAACAGCTTTAGAAAAGCCAAGATTCTCAGTATTAAAAAGCAGTTCAACGTTAGCAAACTCAGTAATTAAGCGCTCGAGTGCTTGTTTTTCTTGTTCCTCTACGGAGTTGTCTATTAGTTTTATTTCTAGAGCTTGTTTGGCATGAAGGCTTAAAAGGCAGTCTTTTAAGACATCTGCCGAAAAGTAATTAACAATAACAACTGTAATCATCAAACCCCGTGCCCTGCCCTCTTGTTTAAAGCATGTCATTTTTTGCTAATCTTCAAAAAATGACAGCAAGCACCATCATATCGGTTCGTCACGTATGCGTCGTGTCAAAAAACCTGCAAATGAGTTTTTGAACAAAGGCTATGCATAGCATGACTATCCTAAAACCTGCAATAAGGTAACTTAAAGACAGTTATGATTGATATTATTTTTGTCCATTATCAAGATAAAGCATCTTTAAAAAAGTGCCTAAGAGCTTTAGAGCAGCAAAGCCGTTTACCTTCAGGCATTCTCATTGTTGATAATAGTGATGATTTAGAAGCAGATGATGTTCAAACTAGCCTGCCCCTAGAGCTAATAAAACCCCAAAAGAACCTTGGCTTTGCTGCTGCATCAAACTTAGCAGCTCAAACAAGCAGAGCAGCTTGGCTTGCTTTTCTTAACGCAGATGCCTTTCCCGAACCTGACTGGCTTGAGCAACTCATGGCTTTTACTGTATTGAACCAAGATGCGTCTTGTATCTCATCTAAACAAATCTTCTTTGATGCTCAGCATTTACTTGATGGTACAGGTGACGCCTATCATTTCTCTGGTCTTTACTGGCGCAGGGGTTACAAACAGCCCAGTTCTGAGCTTTACCCAAAAGAAGTTTTTTCTGCTAGTGGCGCTGCTCTCTTTTTAAAACGCTCCCTTTTTCTAGCAATAGGGGGGTTTGATGAGCAGTTCTTTAGTTACGGTGAAGATGTTGACTTAGGCTTTCGCTTACGCTTAGCAGGCTACTCTAGTTACTACTGCGAAAAAGCAATTGTGAAACATGTTGGTTATAGTAGTTCTGGCGGTAGGCACAGCGACTTTTCACTTTATTATGGTCACCGAAATTTGGTTTGGGTTTACTTTAAAAACATGCCTTTACCCTTGCTGATTTTATGTTTACCAGCACATATCGCCATTAACCTTATCAGCCTAGTGAAGTTTAGTTTACAAGGGCAAAGCAAAACTATTTTTAAAGCAAAATGGCACGCCTTAAAAGACCTACCCAGGGTACTTAAAAAAAGAAAAACTATTCAAGCAAAACGCAAAATTACCTTAAAACAACTCTGGCAAAGGTTTAACAAAACACTCGAGCGATAAGTCTCTTTTAAACTGCTTCCATAGGCGTTTGATTAGATTCTTTAGGGCTTTGAGTAGATGTGCTGAGCGTAGCTTTTTCACTCTTTGTTGCTGACGTTACCGTTATTTTTTTGTTTAGAACTTGCGTAGGTTTTAGGGTATTTAATCCTGTAATAAGCACAATCAAAACGCCGCTAAAGAGTAAACTTACATCCAGTAACTGCAAACTCAAAATAGACACAATTAAGACAAGCCCTGTCCACCGAGCTCGAGTCCATGCAGCATAGGCAAAATAGCCCGCAATTAATAGGCTAGCCATTAAGCCAAAAATGCCATAATTAGCCGCAAAATCTAGCCAGAAATTATGGGCATGCATAACAAGCGGAGTATCTGGGTTTTGAAGCGCAAAATAACTTGCAAAGTCTTGATTTAAACCTGTTAAAGGATTCGTTAAGAAAGCCTGCCACGCTGTTTGCCAAATATCTAAACGACTAACCGCTTGGCTTAAGTTAAGCCCTAACATGGTAAAAAGCTCAGGGCCAAAACGCATATAAGATGTAACTGCAAAAGTGACTAAAAAAGCTGTAAAAAAGCCAAAATTCTTTAACTGCTTTTTGTGCTTAAAGATAATTGCAATCAATAAGTAGCCACCCACAGCAGCAAAAAGAAGAGCGGTACGGCTACCTGTTAAAGATACAGCAATCAGCATCATGACATAAGCCCAAATAGCCGCAGCTGCTGAACCTAAAAGCGATAGTAAGACTAGTCCTAAAGCTGCCGCTGAATGCCCAGCTAAATTCTCATTAGGGAACCAAAGTTTTTGCCTTAAATCACGTGCAATAAGTAAAGGCGCACGCAAGGAATCATCTTGATAGTTCAAATCACTCGAGCGTAGCTGCAAGCTAATACCTGTACCTGTGCTAATGGTTGTTTTTAGTTGAGCATCTTGACTTACAAAATCTTTAGGAATATCAAGAGTATAAGTCTGCCAAGTTCTACTAGCTATATACTCTTCAAAAAGAAGCTCTTCGCTGCTATCGGCACGTAATCTTAGTGCTGTTCCAATACCTTCACCTAAGTCAAGCCATTGTCCGTCTTTGAATTCAAATAATCTAAAGTTACGCAGATCAAGCGTTAAGCCTTCTATATTACCTAAGATGACCCGTAGTTCATTGCTTTCGCCTGAAGCTTGCCATTCTGCTCTGAACAACTGCCAATCTAAATCTAAAGGCAAATCAAACCTTGGGCCCCCAATAACGTTTAGATAGGCTCCTAGACTTTCAGTTTGTTCAGACTTAATGCCCAAATGTAGTTTAAATGTTCGACCTTCAATAGTCTCATCAAAATAAAAATTTCGACTAACATAAGCACCTTCAACTTCTTCAGGCGCAAAAATACGTACACCCTCAGAACTGTCTGCTAATACCGTTTGGCTTACTCGCCTATCATTAGGGCGCCAATCCCAACCTAAGTCCTCAGATCGCAAACGAGCCTGAACTGACCATACTAAGGCTTCTGGCTCAGCAAGCTGCCAGCTTTGAAAGCCCCGCTCTTGAATTTCGTAAGCAAAAGAAGGTAGCGCATCTAAAGATGACCAGAACTTATCAACTTCACTAAAACCGTTAGAACCGTAATACCATGTAGCAATCGTTAGAAAAGCAAAGCCCGTAAGTAACATAAACAAAACACGACTTAATAAACGCTTAGAAAAATCAAAAGCCACTTGAACAAATGTAGCTAAGGCAACCTGAGCCCAGACCAAAGTAAGTAATACATAGTTACTCGACACAAGCGCCGTAACAGATAAAAGCAAAGCAAAAACAAGCCAAACCAAAAGCCAAGCTTTATTGTTTAATACCCTTAGTCTTAATTGCCCAACCCAGCTATCTTTCAACACGCTCTAGTGTATACCGTTTTTTAAAGACACAAAAGGCTAAGTATATTACTTTAATACCTTTAAGACTTAAAAAGAAACCTGTTTTTAGCTCCATGTCATGTGCAACTGTCACACCCTATATTCAAGCTGAGTGATACCTTTCAATAATGCGTGTATTTAAGTTTTGTGTCATTCTTAGTTTAAGTTTTTTATTGTGGGCATGCAAAGACGTAACACCTATAGAGCCGCCCCTACCGCCTCAGCCTATCATTGAACCCATCACAACTATTGCTATTAGCCCAGAAGAGTCTTCTGTAACTAGGGGCGAACGCTTTAGCCATAGCATTTCCATAAATCTAGATGATCCTTCAGGTAGCGTTGCTGAAGCTGTTTTGTT
>CAZWJZ010000051.1:0-19931 GCA_964634665.1 uncultured bacterium
CCGCAAAGTAAATGTAGCGTTGCTGCTTTAGTCAGCGCTTTCTCCTAAACCTGCTTGCTCACGTATTATGCGGGCTATGTTTGAAACATCTTCGTCACCATAGCCTCGTTTTACGATGCTTGTGCCTAACTGCTCTACGTAGGCAGCAACTGGCATGGCTACGCCTAAGTCTTTTGAGGTTTCTAGGGCTATGCCTAAGTCTTTTAAAAAGAGTTTGGTTCTAAAGCCGAGTGGGTAGTCATCTTCTATCATGTTTTTAGCTCGGTTATCGAGTACCCAGCAGCCTGCTGCGCCGCCACTAACGGCTTTAAGAGCAGCGTAAATATCTACACCTGCTGCCATGCCAAGCACCATACCCTCTGCCACGCTGCTATAAATGCCTGCTAGTATCGTTTGGTTAATAGCTTTAGTGACTTGCCCACTACCTATGTCACCAACATGGGTTATGGATTTACCCATAGCTTCTAGTACGGGCATGGCTTTGGCAAGAACATCTGCTTTACCTCCTACCATAATTGAAAGTGTTCCCTTTTCTGCGCCTTCGCTTCCGCCAGATACAGGTGCATCAAGCATATCAATATTTTTTTCAGCGAGTTTTGCAGCAATGGCTTTAGTAACAATGGGGCTTATGGTGCTTACATCTATCAGCATGCTAGCTGCTTTCATGCCATGAATAGCGCCTTCAGCACCTAGTACCACTGCTTCAACATCTGGCGTGTCACTGACATTAGTAATGACAATATCTGCACCTTCAGCTGCTTCTTTAGGGCTTGCAGCACGCTTTGCACCTCGGGCTGCTAGCGTTTCTTCTCTTTCACGCGTACGGTTATGAACGCTTACTTCATAACCTGCTTTAAGTAAATTAAGCGCCATGGGCGCTCCCATGGTTCCCAAACCGATAAATGCTATTTTCATAGTTAAAGCTCCTTAAGTTATTTCTAGTAGTTTACCTTTTTGCTTCTTTATGCTTTGCTCATTGTAAAGCAAAGGCACGCTCACCCTTATTTATCACAATTGCTTGTAGAATAGAACTACGTGGCTGATTCTATTGATTTTCGTACTTTTGAAGCTCCTTCGGGTGAACGTTTAGATGTTGCCATTGCGCAGTCTTTATCTTTATCTCGCACCTATGCCAAAGACCTTGTCGATGAAGGTCATGTGCAACTTAATGGTCAGCCTATTGGTAAGGCTGCCACCAAATTAAAAGGTAATGAAATCATTACTGTTATGCTGCCTCCTCCTAAACCTATGATGGTCGAAGCTGAAGATATTCCTTTAGATATTATTTATCAAGACGAGTATTTAGCGGCCATTAATAAACCCCCTAATCTTATTGCTCATCCCACTTCTACCGTGCGTACAGGCACTGTAGTTAACGCCTTGTTAGGGCGCATGCAGCTCTCTAAAGATATGCATTTTGACCCTAAAGAAGAAGACTATCGCCCTGGTATTGTGCATCGTTTAGATAAAGATACCAGTGGTGTCATGGTTGTTGCTAAGCATGATGAGGCTCACCGTGCCTTAGCTTCAGCCTTTAAAAAACGACTTACCGTTAAAGAGTACATAGCCATTGCCGTAGGAAGCCTAGACGCAGACATTCATTTAGACGCAGCCATAGGCAGGCACCCTGTGAATAGGCAAAAAATGACTATTGGTGGTAGCAACCCTAGAAACGCCAAAACCTACTTTCGAGTTATTCAGCGTATTCCTGGCTATGTGCTGGTCAAAGCCAAACCGCATAGTGGTCGCACGCACCAAATCAGAGTGCATCTAGCGCACTTAGGTGCAAGCATTCTGGGTGATGAGGTCTATGGAAAAAGCTCGAGTCTTATTGATCGTCAGGCGTTGCATGCGTTTCGACTTACTTTGCCACATCCGCAGGATAATCAGGCGATTAGTTTTATGGCTCAGGTGCCTATTGATATGGTGGAGGCGTGGCTTGCGCTTGGAGGTAGTTGGCCACCTGCGGGTTTGGATGATTTGTAAGACTTAGTTGGTTTGTTTTCTTTCTTGCTTAGCTATAATGCTCTATGATGCGTGTTTCTTTAACTGAACTAAACCAAATGAATAGTGAACCTTTTATTGCTACCCTAGCTGACATATTTGAGCATTCCCCGTGGGTAGCAGAGTGCAGCTTTAGTAGTCGTCCTTTTAATACAGTTAATGACTTACATAGCGTAATGCTTAACTGTGTAGCGCAAGCAGGGCTTGATAAGCAGTTAGCGCTCATTTGTGCCCATCCTGACTTGGCAGGCAAAGCTGCTTTGGCGGGTGACTTAACAGAAGCGTCAAATAAAGAGCAGGCTGGCGCAGGGCTGAGCAGCTTAACTGAAGCAGAATATGAGCAGTTTCACGAGCTCAACGACGCTTACAAGCAAAAATTTGATTTTCCTTTTGTTTTAGCGGTGAAAGGTCACACTAAACACAGTATTTTAGAAGCATTTCAGTCACGCTTAAAGAATACGCTAGAAGAAGAGCGTAAAACTGCCTTAGCGCAAATTGCTTTAATAGCTAAATTTAGATTAGAGGGGTTACTTAGTGGCTCATAAACCTCAAAGCAGCGAACAAAAAGAAGCCATGTACACAGGTCAAGAAGGCTGGAATTTTAAGTGGAATCTCATAGCTGCGTCACTTTTAAGCATCATCGCCATTATTGTCATAGCTAAAGTCACAGGCACCACCGGGCACGTACTCGAGTGGCTTGGCTTGTTGGTGCGCTGGTTTCATGTGGTGGTGGGTATTGCTTGGATTGGGGCTAGTTTTTATTTCATTTGGCTTGAGAATAGCTTAGTGCGCGAGGATGTAGCCGAGGATTTAGCAGGTAATATTTATTCGGTTCATGGGGGTGGCTTTTATTATTTGCAGAAGTACAAGGTTGCGCCACCTAGTATGCCTGAGAAATTGCATTGGTTTCAGTGGGATGCTTATCTGACGTTTTTGAGTGGCTTTGGCTTACTGATGATTGTTTATTATGCCAATGCTGAGTTTATTATGGTTAACCC
Organism: uncultured bacterium; assembly: GCA_964634665.1. Lineage (GTDB taxonomy): Bacteria > Deinococcota > Deinococci > Deinococcales > Trueperaceae > JAHEBB01. Next base: position 3,003 of record CAZWJZ010000051.1, read on the forward strand.
GAACTTTCCTTTGCCAGCTTGGCTTACTATTGTTATTGGTTTAGTGACTCTGGCTGGCGGCTGGCTTAGTTATGACCGCATGTGTAAAGCTAAGATTGCCCAAAATAAGCCTTTATTTGCCTTTACAAGCTTCGGGCTGGTTATCTTGGTCTCCATTCTGCTTTCTTATCTGCTAAGCGGTAGAGCAGCTTACATGCATGTTGGTGCCATGTTGGGCACGCTCATGGCCGCAAATGTCTTTTTTAATATCATTCCTGCGCATAGAGTTATGGTTAAAGCAGCAAGGGCTCAAGAAACCCCCGACCCGAGTTTTGCTAAGCAGGCAAGTTTAAGAAGTTTGCATAATAACTATATGACCTTGCCAGTCATTTTTATTATGATTAGCAATCACTACCCAAGTACTTTTGGTCAAACCTATAACTGGCTCATTTTGTCAGTTCTGTTTCTAGCGAGTGCAGGTATTAGGCATTATTTAAATTTGCACGAGAAAGGCAAACAAGCTGCTTGGATACTACCTGCCTCATCGTTTCTAGTTTTAAGTTTAGCCTTGCTAACAGCACCTCAAATGCAAATCTACGCTGTTAGCGCAGACGCTGAACAAGTTGCCTTTAGTGATGTTGAAATAATCATTCAAACCAGATGCGCAAGTTGCCACCATAGTAATCCTACAGATGAGCTTTTTAGCGTTGCACCTAAAGGCATTATGTTTAACAATGCTCAAGACATTATTGCTCAAGCAGACGCTATTCATAAGAACTCAGTAGCTAGCAGCTACATGCCCTTAGCAAACAAAACAGGCATGCTAGATAGCGAGCGTCAACTCATTGCCATATGGTACGCACAAGGGGCTAAACCCTAGCTACAAACTCGAGTTCTTGTCTTAGCTTTACAACCGTGTTAGCTGGTATGACACCACGTAAAACAGCGCCATTATAAACAATAGTATTTTTTCCAAGAATAGTTCCGGGTGTGGTTACGGCATTACAGCCTAGTGAGGCATTATCTCCTATTAAAGCCCCGATCTTTCTTAAGCCTGTTTCATGCCCTGCTATGGTTATATTTGTGCCATAGGTTTTAAAATTCGCAAGCTTTACGCCTGCACCTAAATTTACATTGCTACCCAACACTGAGTCCCCAACATAATTTAAGTGAGCAGCTTTGGCCTTAGGCAAAAACAAGGCACGTTTTACTTCTGTTTTTGCGCCAACTTCAGCACCTTTTGCAAGGACTACTCCCGCGCGTAGGTAAGCACCATGCTTCACTGCAGCATTTTCTCCTAAATAGGCTGGTCCTTCTATATACACATGGGGTGCTATCTTTGCAGATTCATGAACAAATACATTGCCTTCAAGAACGGCTGTTTCATGAATTTGACCGTGTCTATTGTCGGCTATTGTTTTTGTAAATAGGTCAAGCTTGGCTAGCACTTCCCACGGATAAGTAACATCTAGCAAGCTTTGCAATTCTTCTGGTAGTTCGCTTATTTGAAATAATTCATTAGTCAATAACATGTGTGAAACCCAATTCTTTACCTGAGCATCCGTTTTTAGTAAAACAGATTTAAAGCTATTCTAGCTTTTTTGTGTTTTAGTTTTTGCGAAAAATTGCAAAGAAGAAAGCCCCGCCAGTTTGGCGAGGCTTTATGGGTGAATTGTTAGGTATTACTAACTAAAGATTAGAAAGTAATTTTGTAAGTAATCTTGAATGCTTGAGCAGCACTGGTAAGAGTACCATCGTTACTATCATATGCAGCATATGCGAAGATAAGGTCGTAGTAATCCCAAACAACTTCATAACCACTTACAGATTGGTCAAGACCGTTGTTCTCATCACCTTCTGAAATATCAGTAGCAGGATCACCAGCAGTAACAACATCATTATTAATGTTAGTACCACTCCATGCACCATATTTAACAGTTAGTGTACTGTAGTCGAATAAGAATTCACCTAAAGTGACACCAAATGCGTATTGAAGTTCCGTAGATGTAAACGTATCAGCATCGCTGTGGTCAGTAGTTCTGAAGTTAACAGCTGCTTCTAAGCTTGGCTTACCAATAATATCAAAGGTAGTGGTTTTTATACCAGTACCAGCTTTGATAGTCGTTGTGTCATCAGTGCCAGCATTAGAGTCATTAATAGACTCAAAGCCAACATAGGGTGAGAAGCTTAAGAAACCAAGACTAAGGTCAGTATCAGCATCAACAAATATTTTTGTTGATGTTAGGTCAGCACCTGATTGCTCATAGCCAGCAGCAATATCAACGCCACCAATAAGAGCATTTGCAGAGTCACCATCGTGAACTAGGCTAACACCAAAAGCGTTGTCATCACTAGGAAGTGTTGGTGAATCTTTAAGAACACCTTCATCATCTAAGCTATCTACTGCTGCGCCATCTACAGTTGCAGAGTGGAAGAAGCCTTCGATAGCAAATGCAGCGAATAAGTTAATTTGAGCGTCAATACCAAATGCTTGAGCTGCTTGACCTGTTGAAGTGATTTCGTAACTATCAAAGTAGAAGCTTAGTGGGTCAAGAATGCCGAACAAGCCTAAACCTGCTTCAACACCAAAACCTGTTTGGTCAAGATCGAAGTCGCCACCATCAAAACCTACACCGTCCCAAGTTTCTGGCATTTGGCGGAAGTTGGCTGAAAGGCTATCAATAATAGGGAAGTTAGCTAGATCAACATCTGCAGTGACATAGAAAAGTGAGTTGCCCGTACTTTCGTTAGCAAATTCAAAACCTAAGTCAATAATGCTAATTCCAACTTCACCATCAACACCCCATACACTGTAGGTATCGTTATCGCCGCTGGTATCGTTAGGCTCACCAGCATTCGTAGCACGCTCAACAAATGAGAAGCCACCAGTTGCGCTAATTGCGTCACCAGAAAGAGGTGTTAAAGTACCACGAACACCACGGAAGTAAGTATCAGTAGCTTCGAAAGTCGCGTCACTATCAGCACCAAGCTCACCGTAAACAATAGTTAAAGTTGGAGCCAAGAATGATAAGAAATCAGGTGAACCAACATTAGCTCTAAAGCCGTCAGTTTCAACATCTAAGATGTAATCAGTAAATGCTGAGGCTACGTCTTCGCCAAAAGCAAATGTTAGTGGGTCAGCACCAATGGGCTCAAAAGTTGTTAAGAAGTCAGAAACTTCGAAAGCAAAGAAATTATTTAGTGCATCACCATTTGCATCATTAACATTGTCAAGTTCTACTAGTTCTAGAGTCATAACAGATTCGAAACTGTTAAGCGCACGAGGACTACCAGTACCTGCACGGTCAGTACCAAAACCAACAGTTAGTTCAACTGTTATATCAACATCACCCTCGTCGTTAAAGATATCTGCACGGTCTTGTGCAAATTCACCAGCGTCAATGTCATCATCATCAATAACAAAGTCATCTTCTTCACCAGAGCTGAAGTTAGATCCAGCAATAGTGCGGTCTTGACCACTACCACCAATAGCACGATCAATATCAAACGCATTACCGTTTACACGGAAGGCTTGATAAACAACTTCAATGCTACCTGAGATAGTAAAGAGGTCTTCTTCGATTTTAACAATGCGAGCAGTTAAGTCTTCAATAGCAGCAGCTTGACCAGCGTCAGCAGCTTCTAGAGCAGCAACACGGTCACGAAGAGCAACTTGGTCACGACGAAGTAAAATGACAAATTCACGAATGTTAGCAATATCGCTAGCATTACGTGCAATGCCGCCTTCAACGCCACTTAAGTCTGTAGGCTCCATCATCATTGGTGCAGGCAGATTAGCAAGGTCAGCTTTTAAGCCATCAATGTCAGAGTTTAGAAGACCAAGAAGATCGTTAATAGCGTCAATAGAAGCAGCATTTTGACGTGCTTGAGCACTTGCAGCGCCAGCAGCGTCTGCAGCAGCGCCAGCAGCAGCAGCGGCAGCGGCAGCTTGAGCAGCAGCTGTGTCAGCAGCTACGCGAGCTGAGTCAATTTGGTTTTGAAGGCCCGCTAATACTGCAGGATCAATGCCGCCCATCATGTCATCATGACTATGCGTTGCGACAGTGTTCTCTAGAGCATCTAGACGTGCAGTGTTTGACATAACGTCGTCGCTGATTGAAGCAATTGCGCCTTCAGCAGCGTTTAAACGTACGCCTTGAGCAGCAACGTCAGAAGCGAGTTCTTGAAGAGCATTGCGTAGTGACGCAATATCAGCATCAGTCATAGCCTTCATAGCATCCATATTTGTTTGGATGACGTCAAGAAGACGACTGATGATAAGTGCGGTTTGATAACGGGTTACGTTTTCGTTACCGCGATAAGTTCCATCTGGAAAGCCGATAACAATGCCTAGGTCTGCAATACGAGTTACAGCGTCGCCAGCCCAGTGACCTGCGGGAATATCCGGAAAGGCCTCTTGGCTAAAGCCTGCTGTTGCAAGAATAGCTAGGATTGCAATTAAAAGTTTTTTCATTTTGGTATTACCCCTTGAATATAGTTTTTAGTTCAGCGATTTGATGATTTTGCTTTTGGGGTAAGCGAGTTGCCGTGTTTCCTCAGTAACCTTAAAACAGCTTGACCACCATCTTGCTGAGTTCTGTAAGCTCTTTCGCGACCGCTTCAAGTGAGTGCACCTCCTTCCAGGTACGACCGCCGAGGCATACAAATCCAGCAAAAGTATCACATAAGCCTCTCAGTTTGTCAATGGTACTAACACCGTTTTCTCATAAATACCCTAGCCATTAGCACCTATTTTGTGTGAATTACTTAACATTTTTGACCCTTGAAGATGAAAAATGAATTGTTTTTAACATCACCAAAGACATTTGCTAAACTGAACGGTGTGACTTATGAAATCCTAAGCATTGGCAATACAAAACGCTCCTTTATAAAAGACGGCTGCTTATTTTATGAAAAACGACTAAAAAACCACTCGAGCCTTGACTTAAGAGAAATAAAAGCTGTCAAACACAGCAATGCGCAAGAGCAAAAGAGACAAGAGAGTGAAAAACTCTTAAAAGAAGCTAAGGGTTACACTATTGCTTTAGATGAAAAAGGTAAAAGCTTTAGCTCAACAGTTTTAGCGGAGCATGTCACAAAACTCGAGCTTAGAGGCGTTAGCCATTTGTGTTTTCTTATTGGCGGCGCTGAGGGTCACAGTGATGAGCTTAAAACTTCTGTGAATGAGTTATGGCGACTCTCTGACTTAACCTTGCCTCATGAGTTAGCCAAACTAGTACTGCTCGAGCAGCTTTACCGAGCTGAAAGCATTCGGGCGGGTCACCCTTACCATAGAGAATAAAAAAAGGCTGACAACCGCCAGCCAGATTCTATCTACAATATTGTTAAAGCCTTAGAGGTTAAAGCCAAACATTCTCATTTGCTTCTTACCATCATCACTCATTTTTTCTGGGCTCCACGGAGGTGACCAGACAAATTCCACTGTTGCTTTTTTGACTCCTTCAACCTGCATAGATGCCAGCTCAGCATCTGCTTGAATCATGTCTTGAACAGGGCAACCCATGCTGGTTAAGGTCATTTCAATATCAACTTCGCCCTCATCGTTAATATCAACATTATAAATAAGACCTAAATCAACAACATTAACAGGAATTTCTGGATCACGTACAACTTTAAGGGCCTCTAAAATATCTAGCTTATATTGTTCTCTTTGCTCATCAGTCATAATTACCTAAAGTAGCAGGTTTAAAAGAAAGCTTGCGTAATCCTTAACCCCAAAACCCCCTTAAGCTTTCGTTAGTCGTTTTTTAAGACTATCTTCCGTCTCAGCAATATCAGCAGCCAATTCATTACGCACCAACAAAACACGCTCCTCCAAATGCGCAAACTTAGCTTCAGCCTGAGACTCGAGCTTAGCCAAACTCGAGCTTGTGATTGATTCTACTTGGCTTGCGTAGTTCTGTACTTGATTACTTAGACTTGTAACTTTATCATCAAGATTTTTTTCTATACTCGCAAGCTCATCTAAGCGTTTTTTATCTAATTTTTTGCCTAGATTCTCTATTTGTTTTTCTAACTGATTGGTATGGCGAAGTTGACTTGCCCTATCAATCAGTGAAATGACGAGAAAGACAAGACATAAAAAAACAGATGCACCTAGTAAAACAAGGCCAAGTGGTAACTGAAGACTCAGGAAAATAAAGTTAATGGGAACACCTGCTGCTAGGACTTGCCAGTTAGTTACTGCAAAAACTAAGCTAATTAAAACAATAACGGTAATTAAAATCCCTTTAAATCTCATAATATAATCAATTGTATCAGTAATTACATCAAAGAAGCTCTACTTTTGTCGCAAAATAGCAAGAAATCCCTACTGATTGCAGTTCCAATCTTCATTGCAGCAAAAACTTGATAATTTCTTTTCTACTCCCCCAAGTCGCACAAATGGCTTGATGGTGCAAGCCTTTGTGGAAAGGTACTGAAAAAGCAAAACGCATTTCCATTACTATTTACGATGGCAAGTTAATTGTGCGATAAATACCTCAGAAGTCTTAAATAAAAGTCGATAGAATACGCGCATGACAAGAAGATACTTTGGAACAGATGGCATAAGAGGTCTTGCAGGCAAACACCCTATGACCGCTGAATTTGCATTTAAATTAGGTATTGCTGCGACTGAAGCCTTAAAAGAACAAGGCATTAAAAAGCCACACTTTGCAATTGGCATGGATACAAGACGCTCAGCTCGCATGTTAGCGCATGCCATGAGTAGCGCCATAATGTCTAGAGGCGCGAACATTACCCATCTTGATATTATGCCTACACCAGGTGTTTCCCACCTAACACGCGACCTAAACGCTGATGCTGGCATTGTCATCAGTGCATCCCATAATCCTTTTGATGATAATGGTATTAAATTTTTTAATGCTAAAGGCGAAAAATTAAGTGACCAAGTTGAGCTGAGTATAGAAAAATGGCTTGACATTGATAGTCATCAGCTTGAAAGCATTATAGGTGAAGATATTGGCACTTCACAACGCTACAGACGTGACCACGACAGCTACTATCGTTTTTTATTAGAAAATGCTCCTTCTTTAGAAGGTATGCGGATAGCTATAGACTGCGCCAATGGTGCTAGTTATAGTCTTGCCCCCAGACTATTTGCAGAACTGGGCGCATCACTCGAGCTCTTAGGCGTGAAACCAGATGGCATAAACATTAATAAAGACTGTGGCTCAACCCATCCAGATGCGCTTATTGAGCTCGTGAAAGATCAAGAGCTTGACTTGGGTATTGCTTTTGATGGTGATGCAGATAGAGCCTTACTGGTAGATAAAAAAGGACGCCTTGTTACGGGTGACCATATTATGGCTATATGCGGCATTGCCCGAAACGAACAGACTGTAGTCGCAACGCTTATGACTAATTTAGGTGTAGAAGCTTACTTAAAAAGCAAAAATATAAGCATGCTCAGAACTCAAGTAGGAGACCGTTATGTACACGAAGCCATGCTCGAGCACAAATTAAGCTTAGGCGGTGAGCAATCTGGTCATATGCTTTTTTTAGACAAGTCTCCTACCGGTGACGGTTTACTTACCGCTTTAGAAACCCTAAAAGCTGTTCAGGATTCCGCTAAGCCTCTAGATGCTTGGTTAAATGAAATCCCGCTTTACCCTCAAACCCTTGTAAATGTTCGTGTACCAGCCGAGCATAAAGCAAGTTTACAAAGTCACCCTAGTGTCGAAGAAGCTGTACGCGAAGCTCAAAAAAGCCTTGGTGATGATGGTCGCATTAACTTACGCCCGAGTGGTACAGAAGCACTCATAAGAGTCATGGTTGAAGGCCCTGATAAAACTGAGATTGAACGTATTGCGGCTTCTGTCGCTACGGTTGTCGCCAATGCTTCTAGTTAGAGCAAAAAACAAATCGAGTGAGCATTAGCGCAGTTTTTAGTTTAGCTTTGCTATTTGTATAGCAGTCTATTGGTATAAGTTAAAGCTTTTAAGCTTTAGTACTTAATAGCCACTAAAGTTTAAAAGGCTATAGTTGTAGCAGTTCCCATGAGTAATCTAAAAAAGTGAAATAGCTTTGATTTTACGATCCCAGATCACCCTGATAAAACTTAGTCTGAACAAGCTTAATACGGTAAAGTATGCCTTGTATCATTGGCATTATTAATGGGTTTTGTTTTATTGAAGGCTGCTACTAAAAACTGCTCTGCTTCAGAAATCATAATAGGTTTTGCGTAGTAATAGCCTTGAGCAAAGCTATAACCATATTCTGTTAAGAGTCTATGCTGCTGACTTGTTTCAACACCTTCAGCCATAAGCCTCTTAGAAAACATTTGTGCTAGATAGGCTATAAGCTCAAGGGTTTTTCGCACTTTTTCAGGTCTAGCCTCATAAGCATGTAAACACTGTCTATCAAGCTTAATCGCCTGAAAGGGAATATCTTGAAAGGCGTTGAGCGATAATTCACCTGCAAAGCCATCAATAGCTAATACCACACCTACTGCTTCTAAAGCACTTGCTAATTTAAAAAGCGAATCACTATTTGCAATTACTGCTTTTTCTGACAACTCAAACTCGAGCATGTTTGGGTCAATTCTATACTGAGCTAAGGTACGGGTTACGAAGGGTAAGAAGTCTGCTTGTTTGAGTTGAATAGCTGAAATATTGACAGACATTTTCATGTTTTGAAGACCTAATTTGCGCCATTTAGCAAGCTGGCTGCAGGTTTCATTTAAAACCCAACGGTCTAATGATACGAGTAAACCTATGCTTTCAGCTAGAGGTAAAAACTCACTAGGCTCGACCAAACCCAAACTAGGGCTTTGCCAGCGTAGTAAAGTTTCAAAGCCAACGAGGTGTCCTGTGCTTAAATTTAGTTGGGGTTGCAGCATGAGTTCAAACTCTTGATTATCAAAACCAAGGAGTATTTCTTTTTCAAGTTGTTTTTGACGGCCTTCTTGCTGACGCATTTCAGGGCTTCTAAGTTCAAAATCATTTCGACCAGAAGCTTTGACTGCGTACATGGCTGAATCTGCTGACTTAATGAGGTCTTTAGCGTGCTCACCATCGTTAGGGTAGATGCTTATACCCACACTTGCACCTACATCAACTTCTTTGCCTAAGATTGTTACAGGTTTAGATACCGTTTCAATAATTTTAGAGGCCACTTTAGTTGCCGCCTGCGAAGATTGAAGATCACTTAATAACAGCATAAATTCATCTCCACCTAAACGCGCAACCACATCACCTTTACGTACAACTGAAGTTAAGACTTTAGCAACATGCTTGAGTAAAGCATCACCAACATCATGCCCGTACGTATCATTCACATGCTTAAAGCGATCTAAATCAACAAACAAGACACCCATAAGACTTTTTTTAGCTTGATTTAGCTGAATAAGTCCTTCAAGCTTCTGTTCAAAACTCGAGCGGTTCAGGAGGCCTGTGAGAGGGTCAAATTGGGCTTTATCTGAAACTTGCTTATAAGATTTTAGCTGACGTTGTAAATGTGAAATATGCCCCACGATGGATACAACAACCAGATAACTGATAATTTCTAGTAAGCGCCTTGGTATATCGGTAAATGCACTCATCTGCGTACCTTCTAAAAGGTAGTAAAGATAACTATAGCCAATAAAACTAAAGATGAATGTAGCTATGAATCCACCACGTTTTTGCCATAACCATGCGCAAAACATAATAGGAATTATGGCAAGGAACAAGGTGTTTAAGTCTAGTTGCTTAAATATAAAAGAAAAAGCAACTAAGTAAGTAAACCCCAAAGTAAAGGTCAGTAAACGCATCAACAACATCAGTCTCTTCCTAAGTTTAAAGGAGAGGCTATGACAGAAATCTTAATCCTTGTATTTCTGCCTCAAGTTATTCCCCAAACCTTACGGATGCGCTCCTAATAGCATAAGCCACAGATGTTAGAAGGGGGCTAGGATTCGTGAACATTCAAGCAAAATAACCATTAGCCTGTAACCGTCACAGCATAAACCTAAAAACTCCGCTACATTAAAATTACTATGTTGCATTTCGTCTCCTTCACTCTAATGGTTAGCAAATGAATTCCTCTAAGACACCCCCTTCACTTGGAGAGCTTTTAACAGGCCTCCTGAAAGGCGCCCCTTTTGCCCTAGCAGCAGCCTTTGTGCTTGCCAGCTCTGTTTATTTACTTAGCTTAGCCATGACTCCAAATTACCAAGCAAGGGCAACTGTGCTTGTAACCAACAATGCACCCAATAGTCAAAATTTTGGTGTCATAAGCCCCAACGTAAGCCCGCTCGACGTAAGCGCTTATCGCAAAGCAGCTTTTAGTAGCCCTGTACTTACAAGCACCATGCAAAACCTCGGTGTTAATGATTCAGTAGAAACATTTAGAAATAGCTTTAATATACACATAGAAGAAGGTCACGACTCGAGCTTAATTGATGTTATAAGTACAGAAGCTAGCCCCCAACTTGCGCAAGCCAAAGCAAACGCGCTTGCCCTAAGTCTAATTCGCTGGGATGAAGCCAGAAGCACTGAAACTTTAAACCGTATCAGAGAAACACTCGAGCAACAAATTACTGTTTTAGATCAGCAGATTGTGCTTTTGCAGCAGCAAGGTGCAGCGCAAGAGCAACTTAGTGAACGCATTAACTTGAGGGCGCAACAACAAGATCGGTTGGCTTATGCCACCGCGTTAAGCAGTTCGCCAACAAGTTTATTAAGCATTATGGAACCAGCCGTGCTGCCTACATTGCCAAGTTCACCACAACCCTTTTTAAATGCAGTTATTGCAGGCTTTTTAGCAGCGCTTATCACTTACGCTTTGCTTTATGCTAAAGATGCCCTTAAGTTAACAGGCAAAAGCATAGATTTAGAAATGATTGGTCTACCTTTATTAGCTAGTCTGCCAAATCTTAGCCAAATAAGTCAGACAGCAAGCCATAAAAGTATTGATTTTTTAAGAAGCAATCTTATGCTCACGTCAGCACAAGGTCCTAAGGTCATTTTGTTAACCTCAGCTGAGCATGAAGCCAATCAAGGTCGTGTGGCTATTGCCTTAGCTGAAAGTTTTAGTCGTAGTGGCAAACAAACCTTAGTGGTAGATGCTAATTTAAAAGATCCTCAGATTGCGCCTATGTACGGTATGCCAAGGGGCAGTTTAGAGCATGCTTCTTTAGCAACATGGCTATATGAGCCTCAGAGCACTCGAGATGTTGTTAAAGCTCCCGGCAATGAATCTGGCTTTTTTATCATTCCTAACTTTAAAGGTATATCTTCTGCTTTATTTAGCAACTTTAACGAAGCGCTAAAGTTCTGGAAGCAAGAATATGATGTCGTTATTATTAATGCAGGCTCAGTCTTAGAAGGTACAGATACACTTAGCCTAGCGCCTCTTTCTACAGATAGCGTTCTTGTTGCTGGCGAAAACACAAAAGCTGAAACCCTAAGAAACGCAAGGCGAGTCTTACAAAGCGTAGGTGGGCATGTCACTGGCATGGTGTCTATTGATAATGCAAATAGCAAAATGCTCAATAATGCTGCTGACTTCTATCAAACACCACACCTAGGACTACAAAGCAGTTAAGCAGCATTTAAATCCAAAACGTCGTTACTTTAACTTTATTCTCAAAGGATTTCTTCATGACTCAACTTAGCCCCTCAAACAGCCCAGAAAACTTCAGTAAACATATTGCAATTATTGGCTTAGGCTATATAGGCTTACCTACCGCAGCTACCTTAGCCAGTACCGGTTTAAAGGTAACAGGTGTTGACCTAAATCAAAACGTTGTAACTGCTATTAATAAAGGTAAAACCCCTATCTCTGAAAAAGGCTTAGATATTCTGGTAAAAAATGCCGTTAGCAAAGGCAACTTAAAAGCTACCACAAGCTTAGAGCATGCTGATGTTTACATCATTGCAGTACCTACACCCATTTGTGATGATAAAAGCCCTGACTTAAGCTATGTAGAGGCCGCAACCAAAGCCATATGTAACGTTTTAAGACGTGGTGACCTTATCATTCTTGAATCAACCGTACCACCTGCAACCTGCATCAATGTTGTTGCCCCCCTAATAGAACTCGAGCTTGGCTTTAGGCATGGTCATGATTATTTGCTGGCACATTGTCCTGAGCGAGTTATTCCTGGCAATATTTTGTCTGAAATGATTCATAATGATCGTATTGTTGGGGGTACTACACCCGAGGCAACCTTGGCAACTGCCGAGCTTTATGAACGCTTTGTTGAGGGTAACATTTTTAAAACAAATGCAACAACAGCTGAGCTTTGTAAGCTCATGGAGAACAGCTACCGTGATGTCAATATTGCGCTGGCTAACGAATTGGCTGATTTAGCAGACTCTTTAGATATTGATATTACAGAAGCTATTCGTTTATCAAACAGACACCCAAGGGTTAATTTGCATAGCCCAAGTATTGGCGTTGGTGGCCACTGTATTCCTGTTGATCCTTGGTTTATTATTGATATTGACCCGACTAAAGCCCAACTCTTAAGAACCGCTAGGCATATTAATGATGCAAGACCTCAGCAGTTTGCAGAGCGCATCTTAAGCTATCTTGAAACCGTTTCTAAACGTGAAACTATTGTGCTTTTAGGGCTTAGTTATAAAGCTAATGTTGATGATATGCGTGAATCTCCTGCGATTGAACTTGTTGAGCGACTTGCCAAAGAAACTAAGCATAAGCTTTGGCTTGTTGAACCTCACTTAGCACAACTCCCATCTCAACTGCTTGATCATGATAACGTAGAACTTGTCTCTATTGAAACGGCCTTTAGAGCAGGGCAGCAGTTCATTGTGCTAGTAGAGCACAGCATTTTTCAAGGTGCATCTGAGACCTACCAAAAGCCTTTACAGCATGTACTTTCTTTACCTGTGACTCAGCGTGCAACTAAGCAACCAAGCCTAGCTGTGTTACCGCTTGAAGCTCAAACGGTGCAACATGATAGTTTAGATTAATCATCTTCAAGCATAATCTCCATGCTGCAAATCAACTATGAAGCAGCCTAATACAGAAAGGTTTGCAGGATGGCATAACTACCTCCAGGCTTTGTTTGCAAAATGGAAACAAAGCCGAGTGGAACAAGTAAGGAAAAAATAAACTCAGTTATATAACAAACGTACTATAGATTAACTTAATTGATGGTTGATTACGCTATGGCTCGCAAGTTGTCTTACGAGTCTGCAAAGCAGGCGGGCCTGACTGCTTACGGCAAGCATTTCAGGAAATGTAAAAACCTAGCCCTTAAGCAAAAAAATCAGTTCAGCTTAGATATCAATAGCTTCACTTGATGAAACAGCAACGCTCGCTACACTCAGATAAGGGAATCTCTTATGCAAGCCTTTAAAAATGCCTTTTCGCTCCTTAGCAAAGCTGAAAAAAAAGAAGTCTACTGGCTTTTACCTAGTATTATCATTAGAGCCTTACTAGAAGTCGTCACCATTGCATTTTTATCACCTTTTTTAAGTTTACTTACTAACCCAAATGCTTTAGAGAGCAGTGGCTTTTTAGCTAGCCTCTATGCTCTATTTGGCTTTAGCAGCAATCAAGCCTTTTTTATTTTTATGGGCGTAACCGCTTTAGCCTTAGTAATAAGCAGCAACGCAATTTCTATGCTGGTGACATGGTTAGTACTGCGCTTTTCTTGGTTACGTGATTACAGTCTATCCAAACGACTCTTAGCCAGCTACTTAGCTCAGCCTTATCTATTTTTTCTAGGACGCAACAGTGCAGATTTAGGTAAAAACATGCTCTTAGAAGTACAGCAAGGCATACGAGGTGTACTTATTCCTGGCATGCATGTTATCGCCAACACAGCGGTAACCCTTGCCATTTTAAGCCTTTTAATTATTATGAACCCGCTGCTTGCTCTTATCATTGCAGGTTTGAGCGCCCTAACCTACATCATTATTTACAGCAGCCTAAAACACCACCTAGACCGCATAGGCCAAGCTCGAGTGCGTGAAAGTAAAGAGCGTTTTCAGACGGTTAATGAGGCGCTAGCTAGTGTTAAAGAATTAAAGCTTTTAGCTAAAGCACCTTTTTTCTTAGCTCGTTATGATCAGACCGCTAAGCGCTACGCGCATTATATGGCGCAGAGTGAAGCCATTGCTTTTTTACCTCGCTACTTGCTTGATACCTTAGCGTTTGGTAGTTTACTTGGTTTTTTACTGTTTTTATTATTAACAAATAGGTCTTTAGAAGCCGCTTTGCCTCTTTTAGGGCTTTACGCGTTTGCAGCGTACAGGCTTATTCCTGCTTTGCAGCAGCTTTACCGCTCTTTAAGCAATATGCGCTTTAACGCCGCCGCGATAGACGCCATAAAAAAAGATTTAGATAAAGATTTTTCTGAAGACAGTTACCCTACGCAAGATCTTCATTTTAAGCACAGCCTTAGCTTAAAAGAGGTCGAACTAACCTACCCTGATATGCAACTTCCTTCTTTGCAGACTTTAAGTTTAAGCATTAAGAAAAATAGTTCGGTGGCTTTTGTTGGCAGTACAGGTTCAGGTAAAAGTACGTTAGTAGACATTCTTTTAGGCCTTTTAGAACCAACAAAGGGCCAGTTATATGTTGATGATTTAGCTTTATCAGCAAGCACGCTACGTTCTTGGCAAAATAAACTTGGCTATGTACCTCAAAGTATTTACTTAACAGACTCGAGTATTGCTGAAAATATTGCATTTGGTGTGGCTAAAGAGGCTATTGACAGCGATGCCCTTATTAAGGCTGCCAAAATTGCGAATGTACATGATTTTGTCATGGGTTTAGAGGCAAGTTATGACACGGTTGTGGGTGAACGAGGTGTGCGGCTTAGCGGGGGTCAACGTCAGCGCATTGGTATAGCTAGAGCGCTTTACAATGACCCTGAGGTTTTGCTGTTAGATGAAGCTACCAGTGCGCTTGATAGCGTAACTGAAGAGGCAGTCTTTACTGCCTTAGCTAACATCATGGGTAAAAAGACGATCATTATGATTGCACATAGGCTCAGTACGGTAAAGAACTGTGATGAAATTTTTGTACTTGAAGAAGGCCGCCTTAAAGCACATGGTAACTATCAACAATTAATCAGCTCGAGTGCTGAGTTTCGAGCATTAGCGCGGGTGAGCGCGTGAGTTCAGTGGCTGTTATTCCGGCGCGGGGTGGCTCTAAGCGTATTCCTCGTAAAAATATTAAACTGCTTGGTGAGCTACCTTTGCTTGTTTATACGCTTAAAGCTGCTTTAGAGGCAGATTGTTTTGAGCAGGTCATTGTGAGTACCGATGATGCTGAGATTGCAGACATTGCTGAGCAGCAGGGTGCCAGTATTTTTTTGAGAGCTGCTGCCCTTGCAGATGATTACACACCGGTATCTTTAGTGACGCTCAATGTACTCGAGCAACTTAACGACGCTTATGATTGTGTTGCGCAACTCATGCCGAACTGCCCTTTTCGCAATTCAGAAGATATCAAAGCTAGTTTTAAGCAGTTCAAAGAAAGCCAAACAGATAGTCAACTCTCAGTAACACGTTACGGCTGGCTTAACCCTTGGTGGGCTCATAAATATAACAATGAAACACTCGAGCCGCTTTTTAAAGATGCTTTGCTGACGCGTAGTCAAGACTTAGCTGAGCTTGTTTGCCCTTCGGGCGCAATTTGGTGGGCTAAAACAGCCGTTCTTAAAACTTATAAAACGTTTTATGCCCCTAGCTATGCAGGCTTTGTTTTGCCTTGGGAACGCGCGCTTGATATTGATGATGAAAGTGATTGGAAGCTCGCTCAGGCACTTTTAATGATGCAGGATTTATGAAAACCGCGCTCTACACCACCTTTTACCCTGCCATGCTGACTTATTTAGATGCGTTTGTGCAAAGCCTTGAGACACAAAACGATCAAGTTTTTGATCTTTGGATTGGCTTAGATGAGCTTAAACAAATCGACTTTAAAGCTATCCCTTACTTAAAAAAGGCTCACTATGTTAGGTCTCAAAGTGACACGCCAACAAGCCTTCGGGAGCGAAGCTTAGTAGAAATCTGCGCACACTATCACGCTGTTATTTTAGTTGATAGTGACGATGTTTTGCTGCCAAGCAGAGTAAGTAGCGCTAAAGCTGCCTTAGCAAACAATGATGTTTATGCTTGCGCACTCGAGCTTATAAATGAGCAAGGTCAACAGTTGAAGGAGTCTTTTACGCTTGAGCCAACTCAGCAAGACTGGCAGGCACTTCTTAGTCGCGTTAATGTCTTTGGCTTTTCAAATACCGCTTACCGAACAAACATCTTAAAAGCTTGTTTCCCTGTGCCTCAAGCTACCGTTATGCTTGACTGGCTAGTTGTAACAAAAGCGCTGTTTAATGGTGCAAGGCTGTACTTTGATAGCACAGCTCAGATGCTTTACAGGCAATATGAAACTAACACTGCGCGTGTACTAGCCCCCTACACAAGTGAACAGATTCACCGTTCAAGCCAGCTGCTTCTTCAACACTATAGCTATGTACTCGAGTGTTTCAATAAACCCCTTAACAAGCATCAGGCATCTTTTTTGCAAGCTATTCAAGCTAGCCAAAAAAACGTTCAAATCTTTAGTCAAACTATACAAAATGAATCTAGCTTAGTGAATTACACACAAGCACTCAATCAACTCAAAACCGTTTTTTTGTGGTGGGAATGTGTTGCCCACCCTGATTTGGAGAAGTTATGGACCTAAAATTTGCAGATATCCCTATTGGCAAACAGCATGCACCCTACATTATTGCTGAGATTGGCTCTAATCATAATGGTGATATTGAGCTAGCCAAAAAACTTATTCGAGAAGCCAAACGTTGCGGCGCTCACGCGGTTAAGTTTCAGTCATGGAGCAACTCGAGCCTTATTTCTAAAGCAGAGTATGAACGCAACACGACGTATGAAGATACCCATAGGCATTTTGGTAGCTTAAAAGATATGGTGGATGCGTATCAGTTTACGCGTGAGCAGCACTTTGAAATAA
>CAZWJZ010000052.1:0-19907 GCA_964634665.1 uncultured bacterium
GGAAAGCTAGTTTCAACTTTTAAGCTAGTTTCGTTGTTTGATTGTAATGAGAGCTTTACTTGACTGTTAGCTAGCACAAAAGCAATTAAGGCAACTATGCCAAGAAAGCCTAAGACCCAAAGCCAGCGTTTCATAGCTCGAGTGTACGCTTAATTTTTTGTTATTACCTCGTTCTTTATACGGATTCTACAAGTACAGCTTTAACATCAGGCGCAAAAACTGGTTTTAAGTTTGTTGCACCACAGTTACTGCACTCAGCAACACGATTATAGTTTCGCCAGAAGTGGTACATAAATCCAAAGATAAAGCTAAACCATAAAATAGTTTCTAATCTTGGGTTACCTGGGTAAGTGTAAAAAGGGGTTCCAACGTAGTTACAATGACTACAGCTTGTATTTTCATCCATGAAGACTACCTCAAAACTTAACGTAACGATTTAATGAAGCTTGTGGGTATGAATTAATTCACAAAATTAAGAGATAAAAAGATCTTCAGGTTCAGTTTCAAAACTGCCTGTAGTTTCAAACAAGCGTTTACGCTCGAGCCATGTTGTTTTGCTGATTTGCATGTGAATGTCGCCTCTACCTGAGTAGGTTTTGACGCGGCGTACTTCTTTGAAGCCCACCTTTTTAAAGGCTGTTTGAGCGCGTTTGTTATCTTCAAAGGTATTTAGTGTTACGCGGCGTAAGTCTAGGTCATAAAAAGCAAAGGCTAAGATGGCATAAATGGCTTCTGGGCCGTAACCTTTACTCCAATGACTTTTTTCGCCAATAATAATGCCTAAAGTTGCACTGTCAAAACCAATGTCATAAAGTTCTATGGTGCCTATGTAGCTTTGTTGTTCATCAAAAATACCAAAGGTTTCACGGTCATGTCTGCGGCTATCTGCTTTAAGTATTCGCTTTAATAGCCATAAAGGCATGCGGTTGGGTGGCGTTCCATTTAGATGCGCTATTTCTTTATCTTTAAAGTGAACAGCTATGCGTTTCCAGTGCTCTTGTTCTAAGGCTTGCAGGGGCTGCAGGCAGACACGACCAAAATTTGATTGTGGTTGCTGGAAGGTGGGTTTGCTTTGTAGTCTTAGAACCGTCATTTTTAATAGTTTATAATCTTTTCTTAAGAATATTTTTGCTTTACGAACTAAGTTTAGGTTCTTAGGCTTCTTCTGTCTGTGTGATAAATGCGAATGTTTCATTTATTAGCTTTTGCTGCTGCTTTTGAGAACCAGAGATATAGCCATCATTACGATTTGATTCACATCTTTGTGTAATAGTATATAGGCAATGTTAGTTCGAAAACAATAGTAGTCTAGCGAATACTGGTTTAAGCTTATACCTTAACGTAACTTAAACCTAGTTAGTCGGTTTGTATAGGAAAGGTCGCATGGATAGTCAAACTCAACTTACGGTTGATACGTTCAGCCAGAAATTTAAGCAACTCAGAGATCAAATTTCACGCGTTATTTTGGGTCAGGAGCAACTCATTGAAGATTTGCTTATAGCCATTATTGCTAAAGGTCATGTTCTGATTGAAGGTGCACCTGGCTTAGGAAAAACGCGTTTAGTAAGAGCTTTATCTGAAACAAGTCAACTTAGTTTTGGTCGTATCCAGTTCACACCTGATCTTATGCCTGCCGATGTTACTGGCACCATGGTTTTTATGGAGGACAGTGCAGGCTCGAAATTTGAGTTTCAAAAAGGACCCATTTTTCATAATGTAGTTCTAGCTGATGAGATTAACCGTGCTACCCCTAAAACGCAATCTGCACTTTTAGAAGCTATGCAAGAGCAAATTGTTACGGCTTCAGGCTCAGAATATGCATTGCCAGATCCTTTTATGGTCTTAGCAACCCAAAACCCGCTTGAGATGGAAGGTACCTACCCTCTACCTGAAGCACAGTTAGACAGATTCTTATTTAAATTGCTTATTAAAAGACCAGATTCACAAACTCTAGCTCGCATTCTTGTTACTACAACAGGGTCAGGTCAAACGATACTCGAGCCTATTTTTACGCAAGCTCAGCTTTTAGCGTTGCAAAAAATGTTGCGTGCTGTACCTATTGCAAGTCAAGCTATTGATTATGTAGTTCGTTTAATTGAAGCAACACATGGTCACTCACAAGTTCGTCTTGGTGCTAGCCCGAGGGGTGCACAAGCTATTACTTTAGCGGCAAAAGGTTACGCTTTAGCTTCAGGTCGGGCGCATGTTGAACTTGAAGATATAAGACGCGCTGTCTTTCCTGCCTTACGTCATCGGTTACTGCTTAGCTTCGAAGCTGAAGTTGAAGGTGTAAATGCTGATGACATTCTGTCAGATATCATGAAACAAGTAGACCGCGCTTAACGATGATCAGCTCACACACTCGAGTGTTACTGGATCGTTATGCTTTGGCGTCGAAAGCGTTGAGTCGCTTTTCGGGTGAGCGTTTAGCTAAAGAGGCTGGTCAGAGTGTTGAGTTTTATGATTTTCGGCCTTATCAAACTGGTGATGAGTTGCGTTATGTTGACTGGAAGGTCTTTGCGCGTACCAATAAGCTTTATACACGTCTTTATCAAGCTGAGCGTAATATTGCGCTTTATGTGGTTATTGATAATAGTTTGAGCATGAAGCTAGGTGGAAAATCAGCCTTTGCTAAAGCGCTTGCTAATATCTTGGCTTATGTGGCGCAGCGGGATAGTGTTAGTCAGGTGTTTAGTCTTGATGGTAAGCAGACAAGACCGCAGCAGGGTCGCAAAACCATTTCACAAACCTGGTCGTTTATAGATGCTACTAAAGAAGCTAAAGGTCTTAATGGGGTTGCTGATTCTCTAAAGTCATTTGCTTTAAAAACACGCTTTAAGGCGGGTGCAGGTTTAGCCCTCATTATTTCTGATTTGTTAGATGAAGCTTCTTTAGAACCAGCGCTAGTTGCTCTAAAAACAAGAGGTCTAGATGCGAGTTTTTTGCATATCATGGCAGAAGCAGACCTCAACCCCAATGAAGAGCAGTTTGAACTTCTTGATGTTGAGACAAATGAGAAGCTTGTTGTGGGTCCTGAAGAGGTTCGGGCTTACAAGCAAGCGGTATCTCATTTCTTAACGTCTACCCGAAGCAAAATTTTGCGTTCTAGCTTTAAGCATGCCCTTTTGAAAGTACCATCGGTTCAAGGGCAAGCCTTAGAACAGATGGCTTTAAGAGAGCTTCTTAAGTCAGGCATTTTAATTAAACGCTAAATTTTTCATTATTTTATTTAATTTCAACTAAGAGTGTAAAGCATTGCATGTGTATTTTCTTAAGTTTTATAGACTAGGTATTTAGGTGAATCTTGTCGGCACACAAAAAGAGGGCATAGGCTTTTTAAGAGAAATTGCTAGGGGTGCTCGCTCAAAAGTCTATCTGGTTGCATATGAGCAGCAGCTCTACGCAGCTAAACTCTTTTTGCCTAGCTATGCTGATTTTGCTGAACAAGAATATCGTTTTGGACATAATCTAAGGCATCCAAATATTAATGCGATTACCAAACTTGTAGAGATTGAAGGTTTTAAAGGTGTTTTGATGCCGTTTATAGAAGGAAAAAAACTCAGTGACTACTACCATCTAGCCATACCTGATTTTTTACCTTTGTTTTTGCAAGTCTTGGATGCAATTGCTTATTTACATGCTCAAGCCGTCATTCATAGAGATATCAAACCTGAAAATGTTGTTGTTGCTGACAATAAAATTAAACTCTTAGATTTTGATTTAGCTAGCTCTGTGTCAGATACAACTAAAACCACCACCTTAGCAGGAACTATAGCTTACCTAAGTCCAGAAGAAGCGCAAGGCAAAGTAGCAAGCCCTAGCAGTGATCTTTATGCAGCCGCAGTTATTTTGTATAGAGCACTCACAGGTGAAGTGCCTTTTACAGGTAGCATAAAAGAAGTCATGCTGGCTCACAAAAACCAGTTACCCCCCTTACCCTCAAGCTTTAAGCCAAACTTAGCTCCCTTTGATGTAATCATGGCTAAAGCCCTAGCTAAAAATCCTGAAGATCGATTTGCTAATTCAGAAGCGTTCATAAGAGCTTTAAAAACACTCGAGTTTCATTCTTCTGCTCAGTAGTCTGCAAACTTAGTTTAGATTAAGTTAGAATGTTTGGGTGATCGAACGAATTTCTATTGCTGCCTTAGCCGTTCTTAGTCTTTTAAGTATTTGGTTGGCACCTTGGGCTGCTCTAGCACGTCAAACAGGTGCTAAGAGTGCTGTTTTGCTGCTCCCTAATCGTTTTTTTGACTTTACAGGCCGTACCGATGCCCTAGAAGTCTCTTTACTTATGCCTGTTATGCTGCTTAGTTTGTTACTACTACTAGTCATTTTTTTAGCCAGTTTTTTGAAGTTCAAATCGCGCTCCTTAGTCTGGCTGGTTGCGGGTGTCCTTTTGTTTGCTGTGACAGCTTGGGGCTTAAATAGAGTACAGCAGACAGTGCGTGCTGCCCAGCTAAACCAGATTTCTAGCTTAATTAGCGATGAGCTTGCTGACCCAAGTGATCGTACAGATGTGCCAGCCTTAACAGATGTGCTTGACAATGCAGACACTCGAGCTGTTGGTTTAACCGTGCTTGAAGCTCGGCAGGCAGGTTTTACGATTCGGCGTTTATCTTACGCAGGCTCAGGTATTGGTTTGGCTGCTTTTCTTGCTTATGTTACGGGCGTTCTGTCATTCTTTTTTGGTTTAAGATATTTTGAGCGGCTTAGCAAGGCTTTAAATCAAACGCTTAGGCTTATTGCGGTTCCTGCTGTTTCTATTTTTTTATCCCTCATTTTGGCTGGCGTGGTTATTTTAATTCTTCAACCAACCGGTTTTGGGGGCGACTTTGTTATTGATACCCTATTTAAGCAAATTGTGGGGCGCGCAGAAACCTTATGGCGTGCTTATCTAACCTTATTTGCTGATTCTTTAGGCACGCTGAGTGGTTTTTCAGAATCCTTAAAATTTGCAACGCCCTTAATTTTTACAGGTCTCGCGGTAGCCTTTGGCTTTCAAGCCGGCTTATTTAATATTGGTGCGCCAGGCCAAATGGTCTTAGGTGCAGTTTTTGCCATGCTTGTGGGTGTCTATATGCCCGGTCCAAAGTTCATTGTGCTTCCTATAGCTATTTTTGCCTCAGCTTTAGGGGGGGGTATTTGGGGCGCAATACCGGGTTGGCTAAAAGCTCGCTTTGGTGCTAATGAAGTTATTAACACGATTCTTATGAACTACATAGCTGCCTCTATTTTGCTGCTTATTTTAAGCTCGAGTCTTAGTTTTGCTGCGCCTGCTTTAAGGGTAATTCAGTTTTTTGCGGTGCTTGCGCTTATTGCTATTGTTGCTGGCTTTATTCCTAGGGCGCGTCGTTTGGTGTCAGCGTCATCGCGTTTGGTAGCAGCGGTCTTTGGCGTTATTGCT
Source organism: uncultured bacterium (assembly GCA_964634665.1). GTDB lineage: Bacteria > Deinococcota > Deinococci > Deinococcales > Trueperaceae > JAHEBB01. Next base: position 5,405 of record CAZWJZ010000052.1, read on the forward strand.
CTGTTGGGTATGGTTTTTGCGGGCTTACCAAGAGCAAGTGATGAGACGATTTCTTTTACCTTGCCTTTTAAAGTACCGGGTTCTGAACCTAAATCTCAGGAGCTTTTAGAAACGGCTCGCTTGCCTCAACTTCCTGCGGTTTTAGGGGTTGAGAGCGAAGGTGAGGCTGTTATTATGCTTAACCTTGCTTTGGGTTTGGCTGTTTTGGTTTTTATAGTGACTATCTTGCTTTTACCTAAATTCATGAAACTAAAAAACCGCTGGCAGAATCTTGCAGCGGCAGCTTTGCTAGCAGGGTTAAGTTATGGTTTTGCTGCTATTGCAGGATTGGCTAGTGTTGAAACGCTTCTTAGCCCAACTAAGCTTAATATGTCTTTTGTTATCGCGATTGTAGCTGCTGTGTTTGTTTATCTGTTTTTATGGCGAACCAAATGGGGTTATGAGCTTCGGGCTGTCGGTGTATCTCCAAAGGCAGCTGAATATGGTGGTGCCAATATTGCTACAAATACTATTTTGACCATGGCGATTAGTGGCGCACTTGCAGGCTTAACTGCTTGCCATTATGTACTAGGTGGCGCGCTAGAAGAATACTCCTTACGCCAAGCTTTACCTACCAATGATGGCTTTGACGGTATCGCGGTTGCCTTATTAGGCGGCAATACACCTGTGGGAGTTGTGTTAGCTGCTTTCTTATTTGGGGTTCTTAAAAATGGTGGCACTATCTTGAACGTAAACTTTCCGAGCTTAACGAGGGATGTTGTCAGTATGATTCTTGCTTTGGTAGTTTTGTTTATTGCTGCCAGAGGCTTTTTGCCTGAAGCTATAACTAACCCTTTAAAGCGTGTGCAGCCAGTAGATGAAAAAGAGGAAGGCTAAGCTATGGAACTAGCTTTATTTATTACACTCATAGGTTCAGCCTTAAGGGCTACTGCGCCGCTGCTCTTGGCTGCTCTGGGGGGCTTATTTAGTGAACGTGCAGGTGTTGTGAACATTGCGCTAGAGGGCATTATTTTGTTTGGAGCGCTGGCCGCAGCTATTTCAGCTGAACGCATGGAATTTTTCTTTTTAAGCCAAAACCCTGATGCGAATTTATGGTTTATTCCTTGGTTAGCTTTACTATTTGCTATTTTGGTGGGCGGCTTTGTTGGTTGGATTCATGCTGTTGTGAGTATTCGTTATAAGGCTGACCAAATTATTTCAGGCACTGCTATTAACCTTATGGCTTTAGGCATTCCAGCGCTTATTTTGACAGGGCTTTACAACAATACGACTACTAGTCAGCCCATACAAAACCGCTTGCCGTTATGGGGTATAGCAGGGTTTCAACTAAGCCCATTGGTTTATTTATCTTTTTTACTTGTCCCTGTTGTTTACTTTGTTGTCTTTAGAACCCCATTTGGGCTTCGCTTACGTTCGGTGGGTGAGCACCCAGAAGCTGCAGACAGCGTAGGTATAAATGTAAGACGCTACCGCTACTACGGCGTTATCTTATCAGGTGTATTAGCAGGCTTAGCTGGCGCTTATTTGAGTATTGGTAACTTAAATCAATTTGTTGCTAATATGTCTGGAGGGCGTGGTTTTATTGCCCTAGCTGCCCTAATATTTGGTAAATGGCACCCCATAGGCGTACTAGGTGCAACGCTGCTTTTTGGTGCATTTCAAGCTGCAGCCACCTTACTGGGAGGCAGTAACTTGCTGCCCCCAACCATTGTAGAAAGTATTCCTTTTATATTAACTATGTTGGTTCTAGCAGGCTTTATAGGTAGAGCCATTCCACCGAAAGCCATAGGCAAAGCTTACGACAAATAAAAACTATTGTAGACAGAACTAACACTGTCGTGATACTCAGGAGGATATATGGCGTTTGAACGACGTTCAGGCATCTTGCTACACCCAACATCACTACCCGGCCCATATGGCATAGGCACACTAGGTCAAGAAGCAAAAAACTGGCTCGAGTTCTTGAGTGAGGCAGGTCAGCACTTGTGGCAAGTTATGCCTTTAGGCCCAACTGGTTATGGTGATAGCCCTTATCAGTGTTTTAGTGCCTTTGCAGGTAATCCTTACTTAATAAACCTAGAAATTCTTGTTTCTGAAGGTTTCTTAGCGCAAGATGAGCTAGCAAGACTCCCTGCCTTTTCAGATGAAGCCGTTGATTTTGGCCCTGTTATAAGCAGCAAACTCGAGCTTTTAAGTCTGGCTTATGAGCGTTTTAAGCAGGCTTCTAGTGAGCAGCTAAAGCGTTTTCATGCGTTTGCTTTAAAAGAGGCAAGCTGGCTTGATGATTATGCTTTATTTATGGCAGTAAAAGAAGATCATGGTGGTGCTGCTTGGAATACTTGGGATAAACCAATCCGTTTGCGTAAGAAAAAAGCTTTAGCTGAGTACCAAACAAAATTGGCTGATGAAATTACCAAGCAGAAAGTCTGGCAGTGGTTTTTCTTTGAGCAGTGGCAAGCTATTAAGACTTACGCCAATCAAAAAGATATTCAGATTATTGGTGATATTCCCATTTTTATTGCCCTTGATTCAGCTGATGCATGGGCTAACCCAGAGCTGTTTTTCTTTGATAAGGATGCTAACCCCACGGTAGTGGCAGGCGTACCGCCAGATTACTTTAGTGCCACAGGGCAACGTTGGGGTAACCCGCTTTATCGTTGGGATAAAATGCAAGCCACAGGCTACGCATGGTGGCTCGAGCGTATAAAAGCTAGTTTAGAGCTTTACGATATTGTTCGGGTTGATCATTTTAGAGGTTTTGAGTCTTACTGGGAAATACCTGCTTCAGAGCCAACTGCGGTTAAAGGCAAATGGGTTAAAGGTGCAGGCCAAGCTTTCTTTGATGCTATTAAGCAAGCACTTGGTGATTTACCTATTATTGCTGAAGATTTAGGGGTTATAACGCCTGATGTTGCTGCGCTTAGAGATGACAACGGTTTACCCGGTATGAATGTTTTGCATTTTGCTTTTGCTGCTGATGCTAGTGACCCGTATTTGCCTCACAACTACAAGGTGAATTCTGTTGTTTACTCAGGCACACATGATAATGACACGACCAAAGGATGGTACGAGCAAGCAGCAGAAAAAGAACGTGATTATGCTAGGCGCTATTTGGCAAGGGGTGATGACAATATTGCATGGGATTTCATACGCTTAGCCTTTGCTTCAGTGGCAAACACTGCTATTGTTCCTTTGCAGGATGTTCTTGGTTTAGGTTCTACTGCCCGCATGAATACCCCAGGCTCAGCATCTGGTAATTGGAGTTGGCGTTTTAAATGGCAAGATGTTCCTTACTGGGTGGCTTCACAACTCAAAGAAATGTCAGAAGCCTACGGTCGTTTACCCTTAAAAGAGGCTCAAGATACAGCCTATAGACAAAGTCAAGAATGATGTGAGTATTGAACAAGCGGGCTATCTATGGTTTTTAGATAGCCCGCTTGTTATGAATGCTTAGCCTTCTTATACCATTTCCGTTTAGTTCCTTAAAGAACTAAACGCGGTCTTGGACCGTTGAAACCAATACCAAGTCACCGTAGTTTTTGGGATTGATAGTTAAAAGCATTCGAAATTATCACCTAGCCAAAACCAATAAATATTCAAGCTTAACCCGACACAGCATCCAAATAAGCATCATAATGCTCGAGTGCGGCTTGAAAACTCGTGCGACCAAAACCAAAGCGTAGAAAGCTATCAGGAAATTGCATGAAGCTACTAGGCAGCAAAACAACACCTGCATCTTTAGCAAGATTATGACAATAGCTTGTTGCATTACCTTCTTTAAGTTCAACCAAAGCTATTGACCCTGCCAGAGGAGCACGAAATTCAAAAAGAGACTGCCGTTTCTTAAAAAAAGGTTCAGCAAGCTTAAGATTGTGCTTAATAATAGTTTTGTTTTTCTGAATTAATATGTCTTCAGCCTTAAGCGCAGCTAGGGCTAAAAATTCAACAGGAGCAGCTGGACAAATTGAAGTATAAAGCTTCCAGTTAAGCAACTTATCATAAAGCTCCTTATCTCGAGTTAGCAACCAACCTGCACGCAAACCCGGCAAGCCATGACTCTTAGATAAACCAGAAAGAACAACAGATTTTTCATAAAGCTCAACAGCAGAAGCTAATTGCGGTGCATCAGCAAACTCGAGCCCTCTATACATTTCATCGCAAAGCAAATAAAGATCATGCTTTTTGGCTAGGGCTATAAGCTGATTAAATTCAGCTTCTGTTGCTAAAAACCCTGTTGGGTTATGCGGAAAATTCACGACCAACAGCTTGGTTTTATCACTAATGAGACGCTCGAGTGTTTCGAAGTCTAATTCCCATTTGCCTTCTGCTGCTTTAAGAGGCCAAGCTTTTGTATTTTGATTTAGGTCTTTTGGTAAATTAAAAAGAGCATCATAAGCGGGTGTCAAAACGATAGCTTCATCTGGGGGTTCTAAAATGGCTTGCATGCTTATAAATAAGCCTTCTATGGGTGTAGCTAAGACCAAAACATCGTCAGCACTTATGTTTTTATAGCCTTTCGCTATGGCTTGCCTAAGCTCAGGATTTCCTTGGCTTTCGGTGTAGCCTAGGCGCTCTTCACCTAAGTCATTTAGGCTTAAACCTGCTAGGCTAAGTAGCTCAGTAATGCTTAGCGTCTCGCAGTCAGAAACTGATAGCAAGTGAGGTGCACTAAACTCATACTGGGCATAATAATGCTCAGTTTCAAATTGAGATACCTTCATGATCTTGCCAAAACAATCTGCAATGCCATAACAGAAGGGCTACTACTTGCTAAGTTACCAGCCTTAATTGATTTCCAAAGTTCACGAGGCTCGAGCCAGCAGATGCTTAACGCTTCGCCATCATCAAGCTCACCCTGAGTAGGGGAGAGGTTTGTGGCTTCAAATAAGAATATTTTTTCGTCTGTAAAGCCAGGGCTACTGTAAAATTGAGTAATCAAATCTAGATTGCCTTTTAGCTGAGTTTCTTCAGCTAGCTCTCTAGCGGCAGCTTGCTCAGGGCTTTCACCTGCATCTATGAGTCCAGCTGGTAATTCCCAAGTTTCTTGCCTAATTGCTGGTCGATGCTGTTTAACACCTAAGATTTTTCCATTTTGCATGGCTAAAATAGCAACAGCTGGTGCATGCTCTATAACTTCCCATTTGTTATCAAGTCTATGTAAAGAGAGAATGTGACCTTTAAAGAGGGTTTCTTTATTCATTAAGATAGCTTAACACTCTGGTTTTATAGGTGGTCGAATTTGAGTGAGTAGCCTAGTTGTTAAGGGCTTAAGTTGTGTCCACTTTTTTACCTTCGGTAAATACATGTGGGGTTTAGCTGCGGATTGAGGCACCTTCAGGCATAATTTTAAGAATGAAAGCAAACTCGAGTGGGATTAGTAAGGACAAAAACTCAGTTATATTGTAACTGTACTATGGATTAACTTAAGCATGAATAGGCGATTTATTTTCTAGCTCATGTAAAAAGCCCGTCTGAATTTCAGAAGGGCTTTTTTTAAACTCGAGTTTCTCTTAGTTACTTTCGTTGTCAGGGTTGTAGCGTAAAAAAGCGGGTATATCATAATTGGTTGGGTCATAAGTTCGACTGCCTGCAGCTTGGCGTAACTGCGTTGGGCGAAGTGCTTTGGTTTGCGGGTGATGATCAAAGCCAGACGCAATAACGGTAACACGTACTTCATCGCCTGCATTGTCATCATGGGTAAGACCAAATATGACTTCTGGTTCTTCAATTTCTGTACCCTCACGAATAAGTTCAACAATGTCGTAAGCATCGGAGAGAGTGAGTTCTTCTGAACCTGTAATATTAATAAGTAGCTGTCTTGCACCTTCAATACCACGTGAAAGAAGCGGGCTATTAATAGCGCTACTGGCAGCGTCTTCAACAAGTTTTTCGCCTCGGCCTGTACCAATGCCCATAAGTACGCCACCTGCGTTGGCTAGGTGAGAGCGAACGTCTGCAAAATCAACATTAATCATACCTTGACCATTAATGACATCACTGATGCCTTTAACGCCATGATAAAGCACGCGATCAGCAATTCTGAAAGCATCTGTTAAACGTGCTTTTTTGTCTAGAGAAGCAACAAGTCTTTCGTTTTCAACGACAATTAAAGCATCTACTTTTTCTTCTAATTTACGTAAGCCTTCTTCAGCTTGACGCATGCGTTTTGGGCCTTCGAATTTAAAAGGTGTGGTTACAACAGCTACAGTAAGTGCACCTAGCTCTCTCGCAACTTCTGCAACAATGGGAGCACTACCTGTTCCTGTACCGCCACCCATGCCCGCTGTAATAAAAACAAGGTCAGCACCGCGCACAACTTCGGCAATGCGCTCACGGTCTTCTAAAGCTGCTTTTTCACCAATTTCAGGGTTAGCACCCGCACCAAGACCTTTGGTTAAATGATCACCAAGCTGAATGCGTGTATCAGCCAAATTTGTTGATAAGACTTGGGCATCTGTATTTGCAGCAATAAACTCAACGCCTTGTAAACCAATTTCAATCATACGGTTAACGGCGTTATTGCCACCGCCACCTAAACCAACCACCCGAATTACTGCACCATTCATCAAACTATTCATTTCACCCACCTCTAAAAGAACTCTTTAAAAATATTACGAATATTACTAAATAAATTGACACTAGGGGTTTCAGTTTCCCCAGCTACCGACACGTCTGCAACCTTACCACGGTTCTTAACACCATGACGCACTAAACCGACAGAAGTTGCATGTGCAGGGCTTGAAACAACATCTACCAAACCAGATATATTGTGAGGCTTACCAATACGTACAGGTAAACGAAATCTTTCGGTACTTACTTGCTCTAAACCAGGCATCAACGAAGCGCCACCTGTAATGACTACATTGCCAGCAAGTAACTCTAAAGCGCCCATACGCTGCTCAATATTTTGTTTAACTAAATCTAAAATCTCAACAACTCTTGGTCGAATGACCTGAGCAAGTTCAAACGTGGTGAGTGAGGTTGTGTAGTTAGGGTTAGCAACTTCTAAAACAACATCTTTATCAGCCAAATCTGGAATTGCTACGCCGTAGCGCTTCTTAACCCGCTCTGCCTCATCAGGTGGAATGCGTAAAAGCTGAGAGATATCTTGCGTAATATGATCTCCACCTAAAGGAATAACGGCTGAGTGAGCTAATATGCCTCTTCTAAAAACACCCACATCTGTGGTGCCGCCACCAATATCAATAAGGAGCGTTGTAACATCTTGCTCATTGTTATTAAGAACAGAAAGACCACTTGCAAGAGCCTGAATAACCATGCCTTCGACTTCTACACCTGCATCTCGAGCACAACGCTTTAGATTTTGCAGAGGGCCTTGCGCACCAGCAATAATATGAACATCAACTTCTAAACGAACCCCAGACATGCCAATAGGATTTTTAATGCCATCATTGCCATCCACAACATATTCTTGTGGCAATACATGAATCACATCCATATTGCTTTCTAGAGGAATAGCCTTGGCATTTTCAATGGTTCTATCAACATCGCTTTTGGTAATTTCTTGACCTCTGCGAATAGCTGACATGCCGTGACTGGTCATGGCTTTTAAGTGACTACCTGCAACACCTAACCAAACATGACTAACGGTAACACCCGCCATACGTTCAGCGGTAGCAATAGACTGCCTAACAGCAGTGATTGTGCGTTCTAAATTAACAACAACACCTTTGCGTAAACCATCACTAGGTACGGTACCTTCGCCAATAATGTCTAAAACACCATCATTGGCAATTTCTCCAATGACCGTGCAGATCTTGGTTGTGCCAATATCTAGCCCAACAATTATATTCTCACTCATTTACAGCACTCACTCCCCAAGGATAGACAGAAATCCTTGCTCCAGATAGACTTTGAACGCTTGACCAATGCGTTTGCAGCGCGGCAAGAGATGGTGTAAACAGACGCGAGTTGGCAAACTGAATCGTAAAACCTGCTGGCGTGTAGCTTACCATCTTTGGTTCCAGCTGTTGTTGCTTAAGCATATTAACAAGCTTAACAAGCTCAGCCGATCTTTTTGTCCCCCAACCTGTTACATATAACAAGTTTGAGCTTTCGGAATTCGCATTTGGTAGCCAAGTTCCATCTTGAGCAAACACTTTTTCTCCGTCCGTCATAAACGGACGACGTTCTTCCACCGATATTGTAACAATATTAGGCCACTGTTTGGTTACACTTGCGTGCGCTATCCAAGGATCATTCGCCAAGGCATTTAAACTCCACTCACTAATCCATAAAAAAGGCGTACCAATATCTATGTTTGCGATTTCTGCGATCGCGTCATTACTAAGATAACGATTATTAATCACATTAACTTGCGTGACCACTGGGAAGAAATAACTTAAACAAAGTACAAAAATAATAAGAACCAAAGAACCAAATAAACGCCTGCGCGTTCTAGTCGTCATAAAACCCCCAAAGCTCCCACTCAATACTTAACGGGGTAGACACTCGAGCTTGAATTTGACTAACTAAACTGCGTACATCTGCAGCAGTAGCTTTACCTAAATTCACAATAAAATTAGCATGCTCATGCGAAACCATAGCGTCGCCGACACGAAGGCCTTTTAAACCTGCCTGGTCAATAAGACGACCTGCACTGTCTGCTTCAGGATTTTTAAAAGCGCAACCTGCTGACTTGATTTTAGGTTGACCTTTGCGAGCAGCATCTACCTTAGCCATGAGCGCACTAACCGCTTCAGGTGTTGAGGGAGTTAATGCAAATTTTGCTTTGGTAATAATAGCGCCCTCAGGTAAAGCTGAATTGCGGTAACTAAGCCCTAAATCAGTAGCACTCAAAGACTCGAGTTTGCCATTAAGAAATACTTCGACTTCTTTAAGGGTATCTGAAACACAACCAAACCGTGTTCCTGCGTTCATGCGGATGGCACCCCCAAGAACCGCGGGTATGCCAAGGAGACTTTCCCAACCGGATAGGCCAGCATCTGCTGCGCGTCTAACTAAGCCAGGTAGGGGTGTTGCTGCGCCTAACCAAAATTCTGTTTGACCTGCCTCTCTGGCATCAAACGCTTTTATGCTATTAAAGCTACTGCCTAGCTTAATAACGCGTTCTTTAACGCCGTCATCTGAAATCAGTAAGTTTGAACCTGCCCCTAAAACTTTATAAGGAGCTTGGCAGGCTTCTATCAGCTCAGCTAAACTATTGACTTCCCATAATTCAGCGCTACCGCCCACCTTAAGCGTTGTGAAAGCAGCCAAAGAGCTGTACTTCGCCAGGGCGGTACTAGGCATGATGCGCCTCAGAAGATTCCACTTGCTGCTCGAGTCTTATCACTAAGTCACGTGCTAATTGCCAAACATTGCCTGCCCCAAGCGTAATAATAAGGTCATTTGATTTGGTGGTATCTGCTAAGTAATCTTCAGCATCAGCAAAACTATAGTAGTAAGCGGGTTTGCCATTCAGGTTAATACGGTCAACCAGCATGTTGGGTGAAACGGTATCTAAAGGTGTTTCACCGGCACCATAAATATCCATAACCAAAACTTCATCTGCTAAGCTTGCCGCGTCCGCCATTTCTGGCCATTGTTGCGCCGTACGAATCCAGCGGTGAGGTTGCAAAATAGCGCGAACACGGCGACCTGTTTGTTTTGCTGTTTTTAAGGTCGCTTCAATTTCGGTAGGATGATGCGCGTAATCATCAATAACCAGTGCGCCACGAACATTACCCCACTGTTGCCAGCGACGATTCACACCCGTGAACTTACGCAGGGCATGACAGGCTAAAGGTAAATCAAGATCACATAGATGCGCTACGGTAAGCGCGCCAGCCGCATTCAGTACATTATGTTCACCAGGGACGGTTAACTTAACTGGAAACAAATGACCTTTGGGTGTCTTAAGGGTAAAGTTAGACCCTGTAGAAAACAAATGTAAATCAACAATTTGGTAATCAGCATATTTGTTTAAGCCGTAACTCACCGCATTTTTCTTATTTCTTAATAAACGCTCTAAAGAAAGCCAATCACCACAGTAAACAATTTGTTTGGCTTTCTCAGTAAACTCGAGCATGGCTTTTTCTAAGTCTGCGTAGCTGGCGTGGTAGTTGCGGCGCTCGTCGTAACCTTCGGCAATATGGTCACTTTCTAAATTAGTGACAAGTGCAACATGTGAGCGCAAATTAGCAAAACCAGGGTCTGACTCGTCGACTTCTGCAATTAAGTAGTCTGACTCTGAGTAGCGGGCGTTACCTGCAATGCTGTCTAGTTTGGCACCAAGTAATACCGAGGCGTCGGTTTGCTCTAAGAATAAGCTGGCTAACATGCCTGTGGTGGTACTTTTTCCGTGCGTGCCTGTAACCCCAATGGCTTTTTTAATTTCAAAGGCTTGCTCTAAAAGTTCTATACGCTTAATGCAACTGATGCCTTGCTCTTTGGCGGCTACAAGTTCAGCTTCGTTATTTGCTACAGCCATGGTGCTAACCAAAATGGTTACATCTTTAAGATGGTCAGGATGATGCCCAATAAAGACCTCAATGCCCTCTTCACGTAACTTTAGGGTGCTGCTACTCTCAGCAGCATCACAGCCAGAAACCTTAAGCCCATGAGTTTTATACCAACGCGCTAAGCCACTCATGCCAACCCCACCAATACCCATGAAATGTAAGTGCTCAGCTTGTGGTGTGGGCTCAACTTCCTTTTGGCTCATGCGAAGCTCTCCTTTTGACTCGTTATAAAACAGTTTCTTTCAATAGCATCAACAAAACGCTTACTAGCACCTTTAGGTGATAAGCCCAAAGCCGCTTGAGACGCTTCTTTTAATTTTGATTCACTTAATGCAGACATCCAGACCTCAGACAAAGACTCTAACTGAGCCTCTTCAACAACCCAACCCGCGCCTTTTAAAGCTCGAGCTTGAGCATTATGATATTGATGGTTTTCCGCGGAGCTTGGTAGAGGAATTATGATGCAGGGTGTTGCGTGAAAAGCAGCCTCTGCCAGCGTGCCAAATCCTGCTCTTGTAATAGCTAGGTCAGCTGCAGACCAAGCAAGCGTAGCATCTAGAAAGCCTTTTGTGAAGTAATTTTCGAGGTCTTTGGTTTCTGTTTGAACTTGTTCTAGCCACCTTGTGCCTGTGCTATGAAGCACGCAGTGTTTTTTCTCTAAGGACTGTAGCTTTTTAAACGCTTTTGGCACTTCGGTATTTAGTTTGAGTGAACCTTGTGACCCACCTGAAACGTAAGTCATAAAAGCATCTTCTGCTATACCAAGCTTTTGTCTTGCTTCTAGTTTACTTAAGCTTGTTTCATTAATGGGTTGACCAACTAGCTCTTTCTTTGCATTTTCAGGTAGGTGTTCATAAACAGCTTCTTGAGATACCAAAATAAGCTTAGCGCTTTCTGCAAACCAGCGTGTAACTAAGCCAGGAAAGGCGTTAGCTTCATGTAGAACATAAGGTATTCTTAAGAATGTTGCGGCAGCAAGGCCCGGAAAGCTAGCAAAGCCACCAAAGCCAATCACAAGATCAGGCTTAAGCTGACGCAGATTAGCTATTGCTTCTACAAAGCCTGCTAGTACCTTTAAAAAGGCTAAGGGGTTAGGGTTAGAGCGGTTAAATTTGCCTGCTGAAACCCCAATAAAGTCAAAGCCATGCTTTGGAACCAGTTCTGCTTCGATACCTGTTTTTTGCCCCATGAAGATACAGTTATAGCCTCTAGCTTTTGCTTCTTGGGCAATAGCTAGGGCAGGAAAAATGTGACCACCAGAGCCACCCGTTGCAAACAGAAGCTGCTTCATGAAAAGCGGGCCCCTTGAGCCTTTGCTTCTTTAAAAGCAACATGCAAAAACCCCATAGCAATCGAAACACTAACAAGACTATTTAAGCCGTGACTCACAAAAGGAAGCACAACGCCCGTAATAGGTAAAGTACCGCTAGCAACCAGTAAGTTAAGTGCTGCCTGACCACAAATATAAGCGGTAGCACCCGCCGCCAAAAGACTCGCAGGGCCAGTACTAACATTAGCAATGCTAATACCCCTAAGAGCAATAAAGACATAAAGCACGATAAGCGTGACAATACCAGTAGACCCAAGTGCCTGAGCAATAGAAATAGAAATCATGTCAGTATGTGCCTCAGGAACAATTATCGGGCTACCAGGCCCAATACCAAAAATGCCAGCATTTTCTAAGGTAAGACTCGCAATATGAGCTTGCCAGTTGCTACCATAAATATCATCCTTCACCAAAAAGGACTGAATGCGACCAATAAAATATCTGTAATTAACAAGTAAAGGCAAAGCTAAAACACTAGCTGCTGAACCTGTAATCATGGCAACTCGAGCGACTCTGGAGTAACTTGTACCTGAGCTAATCATCATGCTTAACGCCAGAATGAAAATAAAAATACCAGTACTGAAATTAGGTTCTAATAAAATAAGACCAACAGCAAGACCCACAAGTACCATGGGGCGCCATAACTCCCAATTACCAATATGATTATGAAAAAAAGCAGTCAGGTAAGCAATGAGGGCAATTTTCATGAATTCAGAAGGCTGCAAACTAAAGAAGCCCAAATCAATCCATCGTTTGCCTTCACTACCATTTGGACTGACCCCAATAAATAAAACCAAAATAAGTAAACTAAGGGTACTAACGTAAGCTAAGGGACTTAATTTAATAATGCTTTTAGAACTTAATTTTGATACAGTCAGACTGACTGCCAAGCCAAGACCCAAAGCAATAAGTTGCCTAATAACAAGACTGGTTTCTGCTTGACTCGTAGCGACCCCCAAAACCCCTAGCATGCCTAAAATAAGTTGCGAAAATATCAGTAAGACATCCATCTCTCTTGACCCTCCTCAATGACCTCACGAAATACTCGAGCGCGTTCTTTGTAATCTTTAAATTGATCAAAAGAAGCAGCTAAAGGAGCAAATAAAATAGTGCCTTTAGCTGCGTGTTCTTTAGTCAAATGCTCAACCCCTTGCTCAACTGCGCAGCGAAGGGCGTCTTTACCTTGCTCGTGTGCACAAAGCACTGTTTGACAATATGCTGATACTTGTTTTATAAAAAAGTCTGCTGAATTACCCATTCCGACGAATAGGCTAACCCGTTCTTTAATGAGTTCTTTAATAAGTTCAAAATCAGCCCCCTTATCTTCGCCACCCGCAATCCAGACAATAGGGTAAGTGCTAGACTCTAAAGCTGCTTTTACAGCTAAACTTCGTGTAGCAATGGAGTCTTCTATAAAGCTAATCTCTTTAATTTTGCCTGCTAAGGCGTAGCGACCTGCTACACCTCTAAAGGCTTTTAAGCCTTGAATAATCTGTGTTCTGCTAATGCCATAAGCGCTAGCCGCTAAGGCTACAGCGAGCGCATTTTTAAGCTGATGTTTACCGGCTACTTGTAACGTTTTGGCAGGCATAAGAGCTTCGTTGTGCAAAAAAAGATAAGCTTCACCTTCAAAGCTATCAAGGTAAGCATCTGCGCCTTTGGAGTCTGCAAAGCTTAGGGTTTGTGCTTTTGAGATTTCCGCCCATGATCGCAGAACAGGATCATCTGCGTTATAAATAAAAACATCCTGCTGATCTTGATTGAGCATAATCGCTTGCTTTGCCCCATGATACTGACTAAGTGAACCATGCCTATCAAGATGATCTTGACCTAAATTTAAAACAATTGCAATGTTCGGTTTTAAGGTGGGGCAACGCTCGAGTTGAAAAGAAGAAAGTTCGGCTACTAAGGTACTATGTTCATCTGCAATAGCGCAAAGGGCAGGGTCAATATTACCCCCTGCTGCCGCGTCAATACCTGCAGCTACAAGTACATCTGTTAGCCAGCGAGTTACCGAGGTTTTACCAGCTGTCGCAGTAACAGCTATAAGCTTAGCTCGAGTATTCCTTGCAACCCACTCAACTTCACCAATGGTTTCTATGCCGCGTTCTCTGAGGGCTAATAATTTGGGGTGAGTATAAGGTACGCCAGGCGCAGCAATGCAAAGATCTAACTTTGTGTCTTCTATGCTTGCTGCGCCAGTTGTACCCAGCGGACGCCCACCAAGGCGTAAGATGATGTCAAGGTCAGTGTTTTTCATTTGGTCGTCATAAACAAAAAGGCTGTTTCCTTGTTTGGTAACATAATCTGCTGCTGCTAGACCACTGCGACCTAAACCAAAAATAAGAATGTTCATGTGCTTTGCCCTAAATAGCCATGCAACAGCCAAGCGGACGCGGTACAAAGCGCAGTTAGTAACCAAAAACGAATAACAACTTGAAATTCAGACCAACCACTTAGTTCAAAGTGATGATGCAAAGGGCTCATTTTAAAAATGCGTTTGCCGTTTGTTAATTTAAAGTAAGTCACTTGAATAATGACGGATAAAACTTCTAAAACAGGTATAAGCGCTAGTAAGGGCAGATACCAAACCCACGATGAGGTTATGGCGATACCTGCTAGGGCAGCACCCAAAGCTTCTGAGCCGACCCCACCCATAAATACTGCAGCAGGTTTGCTGTTATGCCATAAG